>CAZEWY010000036.1:0-22528 GCA_964515945.1 uncultured Cellvibrionaceae bacterium | reverse complement strand
CTGCGATGTGGCGGTGAACTCGATTATTCAAGGTTACAACTTGTGCCATGGTTGCCTCGCTGTTATTAGACTCGTTGCAGACCAAACTCGTGAATCTTGTCGAGCAGCTCGCGGTTCGTGGGCAGGCCTGCGAGAGCCTGTACAGTCATTTTTTTGTTTTTCTGGAATTGTTCTTCGCCGAACTGAAGATCCTGCTCGGTGGCCCGCAGGTATTCGCTCTCGAAACCCATGCCGTAAAGTACATACTGGTAGCTGGCTGCGGGGAAAACTTCGTTGTTGCTGGTGAAGTCGTGATCGCCGGGTGATTGATAGCGCCACAACTGGAGAAGTTCCTGCAGACTTTCGGGGATAGTCGCCGGATCGCGGTTATCGAGCCAAAACTGGGAGTCCTCGCGCTTGCTGATGCAGTAGTGCAGCTTGAGGAAATCGATGATGCGGTCCCAGCGGTAGCGGAAGGTGGTGTTGAAACGCCTGGCGATGATGTCCATGACATCCCTGGAGGTGGGCAATTGCTCCGCAAGCGCGGCGGCAGAAAGTTCCACCAGCACCAGTGATGATGCTTCCAGTGGTTCCAGAAAACCCGCCGAAAGACCAATCGCAACGCAGTTGTTTTTCCAGATTTGCCGTCGGCAGCCAGACTTAATCGCTATCTTCCGAATTTCGGCATCGCCCATTTGCGGCCCTATATATGCGCGCAATGCTTTTTCAGCCTCGGCTTCGCTTTGGTGCCGACTGGAATAGACATGGCCTATGCCGCGGCGCTGTTGCAGACCGATGTCCCATATCCAACCCGCCGCCTGCGCCGTGGCCACCGTGTGCGACGCAATGGGTTCGTTATCGTCATAGGGAACCTGAACCGCGAGTGCATTATCGATAAACAGGACATCACTGCAGTCGATAAAGGGTACATCCAGATGCTGCCCGAGAATTCGTGATGAAAATCCGCTGCAGTCGACGAACAGGTCGCCCGGGATGCTGCCGCTGGCCCGGGTCAGCAAGCAGTCTATATCGCCATCTTCCCGCGACTGTATAGCCACAACGTGATCTCGAATATAGGTAACACCCAGTGTTTCGGTGCAGTGCTGCTGCAACAGTTGAGTGAATTTGCCGGCGTCCAGGTGATAGGCGTAATTGGCAACCGATTGGAATTCCGGCGTTCGTATGGTTTTAGGAGCCAGACCCTGTTCACAAATCGCTTGCTGGAAGCAGAGGGCACTGGCAAAGGAGCTGCCTGATTTTTCCCGGGTTGTTTGCCACCAGGGAACGGCATTGCCCTTCGTGAATCCTTGCGGGAGAGTTAATGGATGATAGTAAAAGTCCGCATCGCCACCGTCTTTCCATCTGGCAAACTTGGCGCCCTGTTTAAAGGTGGCATTACATTCGCGAAGAAAGCGGGTTTCGCTGATACCCAACTCCAGCAGGGTGGTGCGCATGGTGGGCCAGGTGCCCTCTCCCACGCCAACGGTTGGCGTATCCGGCGACTCTACAACTGTCACCTGAACGCCGCGCGTTGCATGTTTGGCCGCTATCCTGCCGGCCGTTATCCACCCGGCTGTGCCACCTCCAACGACTATAACGGATTGGGTTGGTCTGTTCATTGAGCACCTGTTTTTATTGTCGATATTCTAGCCGGCTGTTCTGGTTGAAGAAAAAATGCCGCTGCAACGCAGCGGCCAAGTGAGTTACAGCTCAGGTTTCATTGAGCTTTTCCGGGGATCAGAAATTGGCGCGCAAGCCGAGAGCCCAACGGCGGCCCGTGTCTTCCACTAATAACAGATGGTTATCGTATCGGCCGCGCTTGTGAATGTACTCTTCTGTCAGGTTGATACCTTCCAGGAAGACGCTCACATTTTCCGTCAGGTCGTAAGCCGCACTCAGATCCCACTGCTGATAATCCTCCACAATGGTGGGGCCATCTCCCTGCATCTGGGTCAGGGACTGCACGAATTCGTCGCGCCAGTCCCATGCCAGTCGCACCTGGAAAGGCCCAGATTCATAGAAGCCTACCAGGTTGAAGGAATCACTCAAGCCGGTTAGTGCAAATATCTGGGTGATATCATCGGGGTCCAGCTCAGCGTCGCTGTTGACCAGTGTTCCATTGGCAATCAAACCAAAACCTGAATCAAAGGTATGCTGAAGCGCCAGTTCCAGACCATCGACCACGGCTGTTTCACCGTTATTGGGCAAGGTGTTTGTGAACACCGCGGTGCTGTCGGCGGCATCCGGCGCGCCAGTGTCGCTACCCGTGGAGGGGTCCGTTAACAAAGATCCATTGGGCAGGGTGAAGGTCTTTTCTTCCTGGGAGTTGACGATAAAGTTGGCGACATCCTTCTTGAAATAGCCGGCGGATATGTAACTGGCATCGCCGTAGTACCATTCCAGGGACAGATCGAAATTATCGGATTCAAAAGGTTGCAGCATCGGATTGCCACTGGTGGACGTGAGATCGCCGCCCTGTCGGGTGGTAGTGAGGACCGTGACCGGAGACAGGCTCTCGAGAGTTGGGCGGGAAATGGTCTTGGAAGCCGCGGCGCGCGCGATGAGGTCGTTGGTAATCTCCAGTTTTACGCTCATATTCGGCAATATCGTATCGTAGTTACTCCTGATACTGATGCTCTCCGGCGCACCGAACTCGGCCAGCATTTCGGTTTCGTCGAGGATGCCCAAACCGGTTACGGGGGCATCAATACCGAGAATTTCGGAGTTGGTGCGCTCCACCCGTACGCCGGTTGTGGCAAAGATCGGCATATCAGCAATTTCGCCGGCCATGTCGATCTCCAGATAAAACGCCAGGGTATCTTCCGTCACTTCGAAGGATTTGTTGCGCTTCACCGCGTCGAAGCTGATGCTCTCGCCGTTGACACTTTCATAGTAGTTTTCCAGCCAGGCAAAATGCGCTTCACCGTCGTGGGTCAGCCACTGGGTTGGCATGCGTCCGCTGCCGCTGACATCGCCCAGGAAATCACTGCCGGCGTCGAACACCCACTGGGTTTCGTCCGGGATGACCGGTACATCAGGGTAACCGCAAAAAGTGCAGTGAATACCGACACCCTCGTTGTCCCAACGCGCCAGCTCCTTGGTTTCAGTGGAGTACTGCAGGCCGAACCGCGCCTGCCCGAGACCGAAGGATTCTCCTTCATCCCAAGTGCCGCCGATCTTGAACTGGCTGACCTCGTCATCCACGGCCCAGCCCCGGCGCAGCATCACATGAGCACGACTGTTACTCTCGTCCAGGTAACCCGCCACGCCGGCCGGGGTCAGGGTTGGATCATAGGCCGGGAAGCCGTCCGGAGCGGTGCCAATCGCGCCGTCCAGCTCCTGCTGGCCGCTGTAGATATTGGGATTGGGTTCGGCAAACATACTGGCCACGGGCAGGATGTTGTCATCGACCTGAAAGCGGACGCGGTTGGCGTAGCCGATAAGAGATAATTGGTCAGCACCGCCATTATTGGCTTCGCGCTCCGCCGTTGAGTGAGACAGGTCGACATCCAGATTGAAGTTGTCGCTGATATCCCAGTCCGCGTTGAAACCCAGGGCAATGGTTTCCGTGAGCCGATCAAATGTTTTTGCATGCATGTCCGTGGCGAGGCCCACCTCCTGATAAAGGTCAATCACCGTGCCATTTTCATCCACGGTGGGCCTGCGCCGGTTGCCGGCATCATCAAACAAGGAACCGTCATCGGCGACACCCTGAATATTGGGAGCAGTGAACCAGTGCCCGTAGGATCGTGCATCCGATTCCACGTCGAAATCGGAATAAAGCAAATCGGTGGTCAGGGTCAGGTCACTGTCGGGCGCGAATTGCAGCACCAGATTCCCGTTGGTACGTGTGCGCTCTTCGAAGTTGACTTTCAGGTCGTAGTTGCGCGGTGAAAATACATTGCCGGTCCAAGCCTCGCCGCTTTCCGTGACCGGATTGGGGATA
The DNA here is from genome assembly GCA_964515945.1 of uncultured Cellvibrionaceae bacterium. Lineage (GTDB taxonomy): Bacteria > Pseudomonadota > Gammaproteobacteria > Pseudomonadales > Cellvibrionaceae > CAYQQJ01. The sequence continues at coordinate 18,603 of CAZEWY010000036.1, read as the reverse complement.
CCAACATTTTCCAGCCAGCCATCCACCTGGGCCTGATCCAGGCGAGTCGTGCGCTCTTGGTGAGACAGTGCCAGCAAAACACCGAAGGTGTCATCCGCGAAGGTATTGCTGAACATGGCGGAGACCTGGGGAGATGTATCTTCACTGCGTTCGTCGTAAAGAGCCTTGGCGCTGCCCGCCACTTTAAAGCCGACATCCAGTGGTCGCGCGGTGGCCACATTGATGGTGGAGCCTATGCCACCGGATTGCATGGAAGCGGAGGACGTCTTGTGTACCTCCAGTCGACTGACGAGTTCCGAGGCAATGGTATCGAAGCTAAATGCGCGGCTCATGTTCTCCGATGCAATCTGACGGCCGTTGACCAGCACTGTATTGAATTGCGGGCCGAAACCGCGCACCGTGATCAATTGCCCTTCGCCGCCGGAGCGATCGATGGATACGCCGGTAATGCGTTGGAGGGACTCGGCCAAATTGCTATCCGGAAACTTGCCGATATCCTCGGCGGAAATAGCGTCCACTACGCCCTTGCCATCGCGCTTGACGTCCATGGAACGCTGCAAGCTGCCACGAATACCGCTAACGATGACTTCTTCTATTGGGCCGGCAACCGCGTTCTGCGCGATTGCCTGCGCGGTCGTCAGCGATGACAGTGCCGTCACAATGGCAATGGATAATTTATTTTTTTTGTACATTGAATCGATCTCCCAAAAATGCTGATTAGTCGTAATCGTGAGCTGGCCGTCCTGGCTGACGGCAACTTTCAATGCTGTATCCGCCAGTAAACGCAAGGCAGCTTCAGCGACTGAATAATTGCCGGTCACGGAATTGGCGACGGTACTTTTCGCTTCATCAAAAGGAACGATAAGCGTTATATCCGCCTGTTTTGCAAATTCCGTCAGGGACAGATCAGCTCGTTGCCGAGGGATATCGAAATGAACAATTTCTTCGAGACGGGAATCACCAGCGTTGGCCGCCGTAGAAATCGCCAGAAGAGAACTCAAGGCCATGGTTTTGTAAGCCTTGGGATATTTCGCCTCAGCAGCAAGTAAAAAACCTGCATGCATTGAAGACGACTGAAGAGATTTTTTCCTCCATTGAGGCTTTAGCATTCGCAATGAATTACCCGCATGTATTGGCAAAATGACGACCAGGAGAATATGATCGCCGTTGGTTAATACAGCCTCTTAGGCGAATAAAAATATGGTCAGGGTGCTGCGGTGAGAATAATTGTATCGGTACCGATACGCCGGTGCTCTATATCAAAATTTTGCTTCAGCGCGACCAGCAAGCCCTCCACATCACCCGCCTTGAAAAGCCCCGCAATGCGAACCTGTTCCAGCGCGGGATCGGCGATCTCAAATCGTGTCGAGGTATAACGACCAATTTCCGTCAACGCCTCCGCCAGTGTCTCGCCGCGAAATACCAGGTTGCCTTCGCGCCATGACAAGCGCGCGGAAAGATCGGCTTGTTCCATTTTCTTGACGGCGGCATCGCTTCGCCCCAGCATGAGTTTTTCGCCCTTGGCCACCGCCACCGATTTTTCCTGCTCCTGGGCCACAGCCTGCGCGACTACCATGGGCTGACCTTTGGGCAGATTCTGGGCAACGCGAACCTTGCCATCGGTGACTATGACCTCTACCTGCCGTTGGCCGGCTATGCGGACATTGAAAGCTGTGCCCACCGCCTGCACCAGTTTGTCCTGCACCAGCACACTCAGTGGGCGGGTCTTGTCGTGGGCGACTTGAATATGAATTTCGCCGCGTTCCAGGATGAGCAGGCGGGCGCTGTTGCTGTAATCCACCCGAACCAGCGTATCCGTATTGAGCGTCAGGCGGCTGCCATCCGGCAGGTTCACAACCGAATGCTGACCGATTGCCGTTTGATAGTACCCCTCGGCCATCTGGCCCGGAGTCGCTTTGAATAGCGCCGGCCCCAAGGTCAGGGAAATTGCCAGCACCAATGCCGCACAGCAAGCGGCCAGCGCTGCAGGTCCTCGCCGAGGGTACTGGCGCGCGGGTTGAGCCGGGCGTTCAAACAGGCTGGCCAGACGCGACAGATCATCCATCTTGTCCCAAAGCTCGGCCATGGACATCAGGGCTCGGCGATGCGCGTCGGTCTGGCGGAGCCACTGCTTCAGCCGCTCCTCCTCCGCAGACGTCAAGCCCCGGTCGAGCCGGGCGATCCACTGCGCGGCCTGCGCTTCAATCGCCTCTTTGCTGGTCAGTTCTACCACATTATTCATCACTCGATGCCTCGCTGACGCCGCTATGGAGTGGTGGATGCGCCTGCGCCCGGTTTGCGATGAAACCGGCGCAGCGTTGCATGCCGACGGCTATATGCTTTTCAACCGTACTCTCGCTGATCTGCAGTTGCCGGGCGATTTCCTTTTGGCTGTAACCGTAAACTTTCTTTAATACAAACACCCTGCGACAATGAACCGGGAGCTGGCGCACGGCTTCGCAGAAAAGCGCAAACTCCTGATCGCTGGCGGCACTGTGAAACGTCTCATCCCGGCCACCCCCGATTTCCGCGAGAACCGCGTCGTCGCTGCTTAGCACCTTGACCAGCCGGTTTTCCGCGCGCTTGATATGATCGAGCGCGAGGTTCCTGGCGGTTTTCAACAGGAATGAGCGCGGGCAGTTTATGGCTTCCGGTTTCTTGACCTGACACACCCGCACATAGGTTTCCTGAACAATATCCTCCACGTCGTGCGGCGGCACCAGGCGCGACACCGACCGAGCCAGCAGCCGTCGGATGGACAGGTATACATTTTGTACATGGGCATCATCAGTCATATTATTGTTCTGCCAGGGCTGTTTTTATGTTTACCTGCAGCTATAGACGAATCATCCCCCAAAATCCACCATGGGAACAGGCAGTATTTTACCAGATGAACCACAAGGCCCAATTCAAAGGCGAGCGGCGGGGCAAGCGGCGATGGCGGTAAGCCTGAACGCACGCCCCGGCAGCGGTCTTTGCCGCTCCCTTTGCCTGCCATGGCTGCTGTTGGCATCTACCATGGCGGTCGGTGAAGAGTCTCTGGCGCCCGGCCTGATCCTCGACCCTCCAGACAACCTGGTCATTAACTATGAGCAGTTGGAGGTATTGGAGGGCAAACAGGCTCTGGTCGGCTATGTGGACGGAGCGCCAGCCTATTTTATAGGGGCGGAGGCCATTGCAAAAACTGCCCGCAGCGAAATCCTGTGGCGCAGGCTGGAAACTGGCCTCAGAAAGAAAAGCGACAGCCATCGCTTTGACGTAATCGCCACTGGCGATTTTCAGACGCGCCGGGGTGGTCCGGTCTGGTACCGCGTGTACCACTATGACAGAAATGGTACACCGCAGACGCAGGTGTTTTACCTGATGAAATCGGGCCACTCCGCTTTCTGGGTCTATGCCACTGCGGTGGAATCCGTCGATTTGCAAAGCATACTGCCACTGGTCAACACGCTGTTGCGGCGGACAACGCTGAGTGAAACACATGAGTAATGGGTAATTGCTGACGGCGCCAAAAAGTCACCTGTTTTTCCGGCATAATAGGCACCGCATTCCCACCGGCCGTTGAACCCATGCGCAGTCACACCAGCACCGATGTTGCCTTCCAGGATGTAAACTGGAAAACCCTGAAATCCCTGATTCCCTACCTGCTGGAGTTCAAGGCCCGCGTGGGTCTGGCGCTGTTATGCCTGGTCGGCGCCAAACTCGCCAGTGTGGGGCTGCCATTTATTCTGAAACACATAGTCGACGATCTGGAAACCGCCGGCGATATCGCCGCCATGGTGGCTCTGCCCCTGGGTTTGTTGCTGGCCTATGGCGTTGTGCGTTTTGCCAATGTGCTCTTCGGCGAGCTGCGCGACACCATTTTTGGCCGGGTTACGGAGCGGGCCATGCGCCGCGTTGGCCTCAAGGTATTCCGTCACCTGCACTCCCTGGACCTGGATTTTCATCTCAACCGCCAAACTGGCGGCCTCTCCCGCGATATAGAACGTGGCACCAACGGCATCAGCTTTCTGATGCGCTTCATGGTGTTCAATATAGGTCCGACTTTGCTGGAAATCGCGATGATTATCGGCGTACTCCTGTGGAACTATGACTTCTGGTTCGCGGTGATAGTGTTGGTGGCCGTCGTGGCTTATGTCGGCTTTTCCGTGGTGGCCACCGAGTGGCGCACCAAATACGTGCGCCTGGCGAATCTGGCGGAATCCGACTCCAGCACCCGCCATATCGACAGCCTGCTGAACTACGAGACGGTGAAGTATTTCACCAACGAGGAGTACGAAGCGGAACACTACGACAGGGAGCTGGCCAATTGGGAGAGCGCCCGCCGCAAGAACCGGCTGTCATTGTTTGCGCTCAATGGCGGTCAGGCTTTCATCATCGCCACCGCCATGAGCGGTGCCATGATTTTGGCGGCCCGTGAAGTTCTGGCTGACCATATGACGCTCGGCGATTTTGTATTGATCAATGCCTTCATGATGCAGGTGTTCATGCCGCTCAATTTTCTCGGCTTTGTCTACCGCGAAATGAAAGGCTCCATGGCCAACATTGAAAAGATGTTTGCTCTCCTGCAACAAACGCCCAAGGTTCAGGACAAATCCGAGGCATCGCCGCTGCGGATTCAGCGCGGTAGCATCCGTTTCGACAAGGTCAGTTTCGGCTACGGCCCCGCGCGCCAGATTCTTGATCGCGTCAGCTTTTCCGTGCCCGCCAGGCACAAGGTGGCTATAGTCGGCAGCAGCGGCGCCGGCAAATCCACGCTGCTGAAATTGCTGTTCCGTTTTTATAATCCGGACAGTGGCAGGATTTTGATTGATGACCAGGACATCAGCGATGTGTCTCAGGATTCCCTGCGGCGCGCCATTGGCGTGGTGCCGCAGGATACCGTGCTGTTCAACATGAGTATTCTCGAAAATATCCGCTACGGCCGTACCCAGGCCACTGATGAACAGGTGCATCGCGCCATACGCATGGCACACCTCGATGATTTTATTCAGCGTCTGCCCGAGGGAGTGGATACGGTCGTGGGCGAGCGCGGTTTGAAACTCTCAGGTGGCGAAAAACAGCGCGTGGCTATTGCCCGCACCATATTGAAGGATCCACCCATCATTGTTTTTGATGAAGCCACCTCCTCCCTGGACAGCAAGTCCGAACAGAGCATACTGAAAGCCATGGAGGAAGTTTCCCGCGAGCACACCAGCCTGGTCATTGCCCACCGACTGTCGACCATCGTTGATGCCGATACCATTGTGGTGCTGGATCAGGGCAGAGTGGTTGAACAGGGCAGTCACCGTGAACTGCTGGCACTCAACGGCCGTTACGCCAATTTGTGGGAAATTCAGGGAAAGGACAAGTAAACTGGTTCCCTGTACACCCTTAACCTGTGACCTCTAGAAAGTACCGCGCTGCACAAAGGGCACTTGCGCATAAAACTTGCGCTCGGCGCCGCGTGGATCATTTTCGAGATGGGGCGGCACATCGAATATCATGGTTTCCCGTTTTGCCAGGCTGTACGGCTTCCACTCGGGAATATCCTCATGATTGGGGCTGCCGGTTTTCGCCAGCGCCAAGAGGGCACCACTTAACTGTCGGGATACCGCCTGCGCCTCCTTGCCGGTACCGGTGCGTGATCCCGGCTGATGGATGTTGTCCAGGATCAGCGGGATATCCAGCGTATGGAAAGCACCGAATTTGCCCCCGTCCAGCGGCGATCCCCAGTCCAATTGATAAGCATAGGCAGGCGCACCCTGCCTGGCCCTTTCCTCGGCTTCTATCACGGCGCCGCGCCAGGAGCGACCGGCGGTGGTGGCGGCAAAAAAGACGTCCGACGGCGTGTACTTGGGATAGAGGCGGCGATACTCCGCGATCACCACTTCCGGTTCTATATCCACATACTGCTCGGCGAGTATCTTGGCCGGCAGCTCTTCCCAGGTCAGTTCAAAGTTGTGGGGATCGCCGCCGAGAAAGGCTCGGGTTTCATCGTGAGTGTTGCCGATGATCATCGGAATATGGGCGGACTGAGGCGGCGCGTCGGGGTAAAACGGATGGCGCGGCAGCGAGCGGGAATCGAATACCGGGCCGAAATGCAGGCGGTTGTCCTCGATCCGGGAAAAGTCGGGAACCCTGGTGGCCTCCAGGATCTGCTCGATGGGTAAAGTTTTGATTTTTTCAAGGTTCCCCGGCTTCAAATCGAGCGCTTCGAGAAAACGCGTCGCGCGCATAGTCGCCGCTCGCGGACCCGCGGCGGTCACCTGCTGGCCGCTCATGGTCACAGCCTTGTGGAAAAGGCCGGCGGCGGCAGGCATGGCCATCATGGTGGCGATCTTGGCGCCGCCCCCGGATTGGCCACAGACGGTCACATTGTTCGCATCACCCCCGAATTCGGCCGCGTGATCGCGCACCCATTGCAGCGCCATGATCAGGTCCAGTTGCCCCACATTGCCGGAGTCGCCAAATTCAGGACCGCCCAGATTGGCCAGATACAGGTAGCCGAAGGCATTGAGCCGATGGTTGACAGTAATTACCACCACGTCGCCGCGCAGGCACAGGTTGATGCCGTCATAGAGCGCGCTGGAACCCGAGCCGTTACTGTAGCCACCGCCGTGAATGTAAAAAATGACGGGCCGCTTGGCGTTGTCCCTGAGGCCGGGAGTCCACACGTTCAGGAACAGGCAGTCTTCGCTGATCGGCTCATCGTCACTGCGCTGGGGCGCCGCGGCGCCATAGTCGGTAGCGGCACGCACGCCCTTCCACGGCTCGGCCGGACGCGGCGGCTGAAAGCGCCGTTTATGGGTATCGGCGCCATAGGCCACACCCTTGAAAATGTTGATACCCGAGTCCCTGTAACCCCGGATTTTGCCGGAACGCGTGGTGGCGATGGGATCTTCGGCGTTGGCGCCGAGGCTGAAAGGGCTGAAGGACAGCGCCGAGAGTGCGCCGGCACTTGCCAGAGAGTTCCGCAGGAGTTTGCGACGAGTCAGGTCCTGAGTCGGGTTGTCCTCTTTGTTGTCATGTGAATTGTTGTCATGTGAACGTCCAGACATGCAAGCGTACCTCTATTGTTGTTGAATTCAGGCGTATCAACGCGAGGTAATACTGGCACGGAATGGCCTACCAATCAATATATTTTGTATGACCAATAATGTCTGAATATCGAGCCATCTGGTATGACCGCCTGCCTGCTAGACAAACTTACTCCGAAACATAAAGAACACGGCACCGACCAAACAGAGGCCGGCCCACAGGTAATCGAGCTTGAGGGGTTCCTTCAGATAGAGAACGGAAAAAGGCACAAACACGCTTAAAGTAATGACTTCCTGGATGACCTTCAGTTGGCCGACACTCAGCACGCTGTAACCAATGCGATTAGCGGGCACCTGAAAGAAATACTCAAAAAGCGCAATACCCCAGCTGACAAAAGCGGCAATCAGCCAGGGTTTATTGTTCAGCTCCTTGAGATGAGCGTACCAGGCAAAAGTCATAAAGACGTTGCTGCAAATCAGGAGCAGTATGGAGGCAATAATGGGATTCACGGTTTTTCTCAATGTTCGGTTTTATTGGGCGGTGTGCATGTGTACCTGTTGGGTTACGCCACGCCGTGACTAACCCAACCTACAGATACGACTTTTCGCTTTTCTTGCAGCTTGCAGCTTGCAGCTAAATATAGCTTCTCAAGCCAAAAGCACCAGACCCAACTGAATGCAGCCGATAAAAAACCCCAGCACCGCGCCCAGTATTTCTATCATTCTGAATTCCTTGCTCAAAATGCTGTGCAGCATGAACTCCAATTGGTTGGATGAAAAGGCTTCAACTTTTTCCGAAACGATTTTTTCGATATCGATGGCATTGGCTTCCTTGCTGACAATCTGGTCCACCAAACGCGGCAGTTGCTGCATGAATTCCTTCAGCAGAATCTTCTTGATCTTTTCCAGGGCGCGGGAAGACAGCAACACGCTGACTCTCGGCAACATTGCGCGAAAGCGCGTTCGCAGAAACTGCTCCAGCTTTTCATCGAGAATCTGGCGGATAACAGCCTGATTTTCATCACTCTTCAAGCGAGAGGTCAAGTCGTCCACCGAGACAAGATCATTGGCGACTATCTCGCCCAGCTTCTTCGCGATTTCGTGTTTCCTCTTCGGGAACAGCCCTTGCAAAGTCACAAATCCCAATTTTATCGGATGGCGCGGATGGAACAGCATCTTGATGGCGACATAGTTGGTCAGCCAGCCAATCGCGGCGGCTATCAGGGGCAAGGTGTAAATCGTGTAGTCGGTCATCGGGCGCCAGTGCTGTCCTTCCGCTAAACATGTTTGAGCCAGGCAGAATAGCATTCCCGGACGGCCTGGAATCGATATTAATGCGATAAACGCTCCAGTGTTGTATGAGGCCGGAGAAATCACCTACGGGAACAGGCGGCGACCTGGACCTGTCTACAGGAATTGCTTCATGGATGACGTCGAATCATCACAGTTAGAAATTTCACGTCCGGAGGCCATACCACTCTGCGACTCATCCGCCTATACTGCTTGCACCAGATATACTTGCACCCAATAAATGTGCCGTTCAAATCGCTGAAAGGATATACGCGCCATGGCCATAAAAGAATTACGCCGCCAGTATCTCACTCGGCCCTTGTTCAAATGGGCCAAAAATGCACTGCCGGGATTGTCCGATACGGAACGCGAAGCCTTGGAGGCCGGCGATGTCTGGTGGGATCAACGGCTGTTCAGCGGCAATCCGGACTGGAAGTTTCTGCTCGATACTCCTGTCGCTACCCTGACCGAAGAGGAACAGGCCTTTATCGATGGCCCGGTCAATAGCTTGTGCGACATGCTCAATGAGTGGGATATCAACTGGGTGCGGGGCGACCTGCCGCCGGAGGTGTGGGATTACCTCAAAAAGAACAAATTCTTCGCCATGATCATTCCCCGGGAATTCGGCGGCCTGGCCTTTTCGCCTTACGCCAATTCCGAAATCGTGCGCCGGATTTCCACCCGTTCGGCGGTGGCGGCCGTGACCGTGATGGTACCCAACTCCCTGGGGCCTGGCGAACTGCTGATGAAGTTCGGCACCGAGGCACAACAGAATTACTGGCTGCCGCGCCTCGCCGACGGCACCGAGATACCCTGCTTCGGCCTCACCAGCCCCGAAGCCGGATCCGACGCCGCCTCCATGACCGACACCGGCGTTGTCTGCCGGGATGTCTTTGAGGGCGAGGAGGTGCTGGGCATCCGCCTCAACTGGCGCAAGCGCTATATCACCCTGGGCCCCGTTGCCACGGTGCAGGGGCTGGCCTTCAAGCTTCTCGACCCGGACCACCTGCTCGGCGAGAAGGAGGAACTGGGCATTACCCTGGCCCTGGTGCCCACCCATCTGCCCGGCGTGGAAATCGGGCGCCGTCACCTGCCCTCCTATCAAATGTTCCAGAACGGGCCCAACCAGGGCCATGACGTATTCGTGCCTCTCGATTATGTGATTGGCGGAGAAGCCCAGGTCGGCAAAGGCTGGAAAATGCTGATGGCGGCGCTGGCCGCCGGGCGCGCGATTTCGCTGCCGTCCCTGTCCGCGGCTGCCGCCACTTACTGCGCCCGCGTCACCGGCAACTATGCCCGCATCCGCGAGCAGTTTGGCATCGCCATTGGCCAGTTCGAAGGCATTCAGGAACGTCTCGCCCGCCTGGCCGCCAATACCTATACGGTGGACGCCGGCCGCAGGCTCACCTGTGCCGCCCTCAATGAGGGCCATCATCCGTCGGTGGTGTCCGCCATCATGAAGGCCCATGCCACCTACCGCATGCGCAGCGCCGTGGACGATGCCATGGATGTACACGCGGGCAAAGCCATTATCGAAGGCCCTCTGAACTACATGGGCAACCTGCACCGGTCGGTCCCCGTGGGGATTACCGTGGAAGGCGCCAACATTCTCACGCGCAGCATGATTATCTTCGGCCAGGGCGCCATCCGCTGTCATCCCTGGCTGCTCAAGGAAATGCTCGCGCTGGAAGATCCGGACGAACAGCAGGCGCTGGATGACTTCGACCAAAGCCTGTGGGGTCACGTCGGTCATTTTTTCAAGACCGTGGGCCGCGCCTGGGTGCGCAACTGGTCCGGCGGGCTGCTGAGTCCGGCACCGGACCGCGGCTCGGTCAAAAAGTATTACCGGCAACTCAGCCGTTACTCGGCAAGTTTCGCCCTACTGGCCGATGTGGCCCTGATCACCTACGGCGGCGCGCTCAAGCGGCGGGAAACGGTTTCCGGCCGTTTGGGTGATATTCTGTCCGAGCTCTATCTGCTGTCAGCCGTGTTAAAGCGCTGGGACGACGAGGGCCGCCAGACGGCTGACCTGCCTCTGGTGCACTACACAATGCAAACCGGTTTCGCCACCATCGAGAGCACCATTCACGCCGTGCTGGCCAATCTGCCCAACCGCTTCATTGCCTGGGAGGCGAAATTCCTGGTTCAGCCGTTCGGCGTCAGGCGACACGGGCCGTCGGACAGGCTAACCCACCAGTGTGCACAATTGCTGCTGGAACCTTCGGCAACGCGAGAGCGCATTACCGCCGGCATGTTTTTGCGGCCCGGCAACGCTGGCGGCAATGGCGTGGCGGATTTGGAACGGGCGTTCGATCTGGTCACGGCGACCGAGCCCCTGCGCAAAAAACTGCACGACGCCCATTGCCACAGCCCGCACGCCGCCCATGAACAGGGGTTGATCGACGAGGAAGAATTCCGGCAGCTTTCAGAGGCCGAAGACGCCGTTAGATGCGTCATTGCGGTCGATGATTTCGCCCCCGAGGAACTGACGGGGCATGCCAGACAGCCAGCGACTCAGCAAAAGGACAGAGCCAATGACCAGCAGCCAGGCTGACGCCAGAATCAATCCCGGCCGTATAGCGTCGGGGCGCCCCGTCTACCTGATAGACGGCGCGCGAACGCCATTTCTGAAAGCGCGGGGCAAGCCGGGGCCCTTTTCACCGGTGGACCTCGCCGTCCAGTGCGGGCGACCGCTGTTGTTGCGGCAGACCATGCCGCCGGATGCTTTCGACCATGTCATCCTCGGTTGCGTCAACGTAGTGCCCACGGAAATGAACCCGGCCCGGGTGGCGGCGCTGCGGTTGGGCATGGGCGAGGCCATGCCGGCGTTTACGGTACAGATCAACTGCGGATCCGGCATGCAGTCAGCCGACACCGCCTACCGCTATATTGCCGACGGCAGTCATCAACTGATTCTCGCCGGCGGAGCCGAAGCCCTCAGCCACGCGCCCCTGGTGTTGCAGCGGCAGGCGGTGGAATGGCTGGCACAGTTACAGGGCGCAAAAACCTATAAACAGCGGGTGGCCGCCCTGAGTGGTTTCAAGGCGCGCTACCTGAAACCCAATATCAGCCTCAAGGAAGGTCTGACGGATCCCATCGTCGGCCTGAGTATGGGGCAGACTGCCGAAGTGATTGCTCACCTTTTCGGGACCACCCGGGCGCAGGCCGATGAGTACGCCGTATCCAGCCACCAACGCCTGGCCCATGCCTGGGAGCAGGGCTGGCTGGACAATGAGGTGGAACCGGCGATATCACCGGACGGCCAGCTCTTTGACCGGGACGACGGCCTGCGCCCCGACAGCTCTGTGGAATCCCTGGCCAAGCTCAAACCGGTATTTGAACGGCCCTATGGGCAGGTCACTGCCGGCAACAGCTCCCAAGTGACCGATGGCGCCTCCTGGGTGATCATGGCCTCGGCCGAGGCGGTGGAAAAATATCAGTTGGAGCCCAAGGCGGTGATCCGTGACAGTCAGTGGTCCGCCCTGGATCCGCAAATCATGGGGCTGGGTCCTGCCCTCAGCGCCGGCGCCATACTTCAGCGCCAGAACTATACGCTGGACGATATCGACCTTTGGGAAATCAATGAAGCCTTCGCCGCCCAGGTTCTCGCCTGCCTGGCCGCCTGGGAGGACGCGAATTTTTGCCGCGAACAGCTGGGGCGGGAAGAGCCATTCGGGCGCCTGCAACGGGATAAGCTCAACGTCGACGGCGGTGCCATCGCCCTGGGCCATCCGGTGGGTACCAGTGGCAATCGCATTCTTCTGCACCTGATGAACGCGCTGCAGCGGCGTGGCCTGAAGCGTGGCATCGCCACCGAGTGCATCGGCGGCGGCCAGTCCGGCGCCATGCTGATTGAAATGCTCTAGAACCCGGATTTTTTGAAACAGCGGGACGCAAACCGATATTCAAGGGCTGCTGACAGCCCCAGCCAAGGAGACACGAATGACAGGCCAGATTCTGAAAACAATGGGCGCGCGCGGCATGGAGCTGGGGCCCTTCAATGGCAGCGTCACGCCAGGAGAGGATTCCGCGGCCGCGCCGGCATCTTCCGGCAGTTGGTCCCATTGGCGGCTTTCCCGGGACGCCGGTGACATCGCCTGGCTTCTGCTCGATAAAAAAGATACCGCAACCAATGTTCTATCTCAGGATGTGCTCGTGGAGCTGGACGATATTCTCACCCAGCTCAAAAACGACAAGCCCAAGGGGCTGGTGCTGCGCTCCGCCAAGGCCAATAACTTCTGCGTCGGCGCCGATATCAATGAATTCCGCGAGCTCTCCGATGCCTCCGATATCCTGGACAAATTAAAAGCCGCGCACGCCGTCGCCGATAAACTGGCGGGGCTGCCCTGCCCCAAGGTCGCCATCATTCACGGCAACTGCTTTGGCGGCGGTCTGGAACTAACCCTCTACTGCGATTACCGTCTGGCCCTGCCCGGCGCGCGGCTGGGGTTGCCGGAAATACAGCTCGGCTTGCACCCCGGCCTGGGCGGCACCGCGCGCCTGACGGACTTGATCAACCCGGTGGAAGCCATAACCCTGATGCTTACCGGCAAGTCCCTGTCTCACGATCGCGCCAAAAAGCTGGGCATCGTGGATGATGTGGTCGCCGAACGGCATCTTGCCAAAGCCGTGGACGCCGCCATGGCGAAAAAAATCACCCGCCATAAGCGCGGCCTGAAAGCGCGGCTGCTCAACACCGGCTTGGCCCGTCGGAAAGCCGCCGCCACCATGCGCGAAAAAACAGCGGAAAAAGTTTCACTGCAGCATTATCCAGCACCCGAGGCGTTGATCAATCTCTGGCAGGAGTACGGCGGCCATTCCAAAAAAATGCGCCGGGCGGAAATGGAATCCTTTGCCACACTGCTCAGAACGGAAACCGCACAGAATCTGATCCGGGTTTTTTTCCTGCGCGAGAAAATGAAACACCTGTGCCGTGAGGAAACCACCACTGCGGAGATCGCTCACGTACATGTGATCGGCGCCGGCGCCATGGGTGGCGACATCGCCATCTGGTGTGCCTCGCAAGGCTTGCGGGTCAGTCTGTTCGACACTCAGGCGACGACACTGGCCGGAGCCGTGAAGCGGGCCCGGGTCTTATGTGAGAAGAAACGCTTTTCGCCCGCCGACACCAGAGCCCTTCTCGACCGTTTGATTCCAGACCTGAAAAATAGCGGCGTCAGCGGCGCGGATCTGGTCATTGAAGCGGTGCCCGAAAATATCGACATCAAGCAGAAGGTCTATGCCGCGACAGAACCCTTTATGAAAGAAGGGGCTCTTCTCGCCACCAACACCTCGAGCATTCCGCTGGAAAAGTTGCAGGCCGGACTGAGCGATCCGACGCGCTTCGTGGGCTTGCACTTTTTTAATCCGGTGGCCAAAATGCAGCTGATCGAAGTTGTGCGTCACGGCGCAGCCAGTGAGCAAACCCTGGCCCGGGCCTGTCAATTCGTCGGGCAAATCGCCCGTCTGCCGGCGCCCGTCTCCAGCGCTCCCGGCTTTCTGGTCAATCGCGCGCTCACACCCTACCTGATCGAAGCCATGGTCCTGCTGGACGAGGGCGTGGCCGCCGAATCCATTGATCGCGTAGCGGAAGATTTTGGTATGCCCATGGGCCCGCTCGAATTGGCGGATCAGGTCGGACTCGACATCTGCATCGATGTGGCCGACATGCTGCGGGAGCGCCTGCAAACATCCATGCCTGCCGTTCCCGACTGGTTACGCCAGAAGGTGGCGGACGGCAAATTGGGACGCAAGTCCGGTCAAGGACTCTATCCCTGGGAAAACGGCAAGGCCAAAAAAAATAGCGGCAAGCCGGCACCTGCGGATACCCTCGACCGGTTGATACTGCCCATGCTCAATGCCTGCATGGCCTGTCTGCGCGAAGGGGTGGTGGCGGATGAAGAAACCCTGGACGGCGCCATGATTTTCGGCACCGGTTTTGCGCCTTTCGGGGGTGGCCCCATGCATTACGCCCACGCCCGCGGCTTCGAAAATCTTGCCGCCTCATTGCAGGCTTTGGCAGAAAAATATGGCGAAAGATTTGCACCGGATGCCGGCTGGATTCAATTTAATCCTTAACCTATTTTGTAAGGTCTTTGATAAAGAACGCTACCCGTAGGTCGGGTTAGATGCGAGCCCAACGAGCATCGTAACCCGACAACCCATTGCCAGGTTAAATAGCCAACAGAAGGCCCAACGCCAAGATCACAGAACTCGTTATGTACAAAGGTGAAAAGCTCAACAGTATTACCCATTTGGTGGGCGCAGCGGCAGCCCTGGCAGGACTGGCCATTCTGGTATTTTTTGCAGCCCGCCAGGGGAACAATATCGTCGAGCTGATCAGCTTGACGGTTTATGGCACTTCGCTGTTCCTGCTCTATCTTTTTTCGGTGCTTTACCACAGTTGCCGCGGCAAATGGAAAATCTTCTTCCAGAAGCTGGACCACGTCGCCATTTATTTGTTGATCGCAGGTACCTACACGCCCTTCATGCTGATTTCCCTGGAAGGCGCCTGGGGCTGGTGGCTATTCGGCATTATCTGGTCACTGGCAGTTGTCGGTATTCTGCTCGATATTTTGCCGAGGCGGCGGCCGAAAATTCTGGCGATTGTCGTTTATGTGCTGATGGGCTGGTTGTGCCTGGTCGCCATCAAGCCTTTACTGTCAGCACTGTCGACCGAGGGCTTCATCTGGCTGCTGGCCGGCGGCATTTTTTATACCGCCGGTATTGTTTTTTATGTCCTGGATCACATCAAGCATTTCCACGGCATCTGGCACCTGTTTGTCCTGGCCGGCAGCGTTTGTCATTATCTGGCGATTCTGCTTTATGTTTTGTAGCCAGTCCCTGCGCAGGAACTTATCAAAGGCTCCCTGCACTAGGTCCCGTGGCGGACCAACATCCGCTTGATGTGGCCAATTGCGTGCATCGGGTTCAGACCTTTAGGGCAGACGTCGACGCAGTTACCGATATTATGACAACGGAATACGCTAAACGGGTCCTGTAGTTCGTTAAGGCGCTCCACCGTCGCGGTGTCACGGCTGTCGATCAGAAACCGGTAAGCCTGGAGCAGACCGGCGGGCCCAACATATTTTTCGGGGTTCCACCACCAGGAGGGGCAGGCCGATGAGCAGCATGCACACAGAATACATTCATAGAGCCCGTTCAGTTTGTCCCTCTCCTCCGGCGACTGCAAACGTTCTATGGCGGGCTCGGGAGTCGAGTTCATGACGTAGGGTTTTATGCGGTGGTACTGTTCAAAAAACTGGGTCTGGTCCACGACCAGATCGCGGATTACCGGCATGCCCGATAGAGGCCGCAATATGAGTTTTTTGGCTTTCCCCATGGCGTCCCCAACGCGGGTAACGCAGGCCAGATCGTTGCGCCCGTTGATGTTCATGCCGTCCGACCCGCAAACGCCTTCGCGACATGACCGGCGGAAGGTCAGCGTGGGGTCTTGCGTCTTTAAATATTCAAGAAGGTCAAGGATCATTCGGGAGCGGAAGCTATCATCCACCTGGAGATCCTGCATGTGGGGCTCGCTATCCGATTCGGGGTTGTAGCGGTAGATAGAAACAGTCAGCACTTACGAAACCTCCAGTTGTGGTTGGCGGGTAGTCAGTCCGCGAGTAGCCGTCGTAAAATGTATGGCAATATTCCGCCGTGCCGGAAGTATGCCTCTTCCGCAGGTGTATCGATACGCGTCCTTACCTCGATCTCACGCGTAGCATCCGCAGACTCGATGCGCACCCTTAGCTTGCCGGCAATTTCTTCGCGATTTTCCAGCCCGACTACCGACAGCAATTCATCACCGACAAGTTCGAGAGACTCGGGAGATTCGCCGGGCAAAAACTGCAGGGGGAGCACCCCCATACCGATAAGGTTGGAACGGTGAATCCTTTCAAACGAGACGGCCAAAACCGCTTTAACACCCAGTAATGCGGTGCCCTTGGCAGCCCAGTCGCGAGAGGAACCCGAGCCGTAATCCGAGCCCGCGACCACCACCAGAGGTACAGCTTCCGATGCATAGGCAGACGCTGCCTCAAAAATGGTTTGCTGTTGGCCATCGGGCCAATGACGGGTAAAACCGCCTTCAACTCCGGGAACAAGCAAATTTCGCAACCTGACATTGGCGAAGGTGCCGCGGATCATCACATTGTGATTCCCGCGACGGGAGCCATAGGAGTTGAAATCCGCCGGCGTTACACCCTGCTCAACAAGATAGCGGCCAGCGGGGGAATCCTCTTTTATGCTGCCGGCGGGGGATATATGGTCAGTAGTAACAGAATCCCCCAGCAGGGCAAGTATGCGCGCACGCGTAATGTCGCGTAAGGGCGCAGGCTCGCGAGCAACACCATCAAAGTAAGGTGGCCGTTGCACATATGTGGAGTTGGCCTCCCAGGCAAAGGTGTCGCCTTCAGGCAAGGCCATTTTGCGCCAGTTATCATCACCGAGGTAAACATCACTATAGCCTTCGGTGAACATCCGAGCCTCAATATTGGCATCGATCACAGCTTTTATTTCCGCCGTCGTTGGCCAGATATCGCGCAGGTAAACAGGTTTGCCATCTTCATCAGTACCGAGCGATCCGTTCAACAGATCGACATCCATGGTGCCTACGAGTGCGTAGGCAACAACCAGCGGCGGCGACGCGAGGAAATTCATTTTAACTTCGGCGTGGATCCGGCCTTCAAAGTTGCGATTTCCCGACAGCACGGCCGCCACATTCAGATCTTTTTCCGCCACTGCGGCGCTCACCTCTGGAATCAGCGGGCCCGAGTTGCCAATGCAGGTGGTGCAGCCGTAGCCGACCAGGTCGAAACCCAACTTCTGCAAGTAAGGCATCAATCCGGCGCGATCATAGTAATCCGTTACGACTCGTGAGCCGGGGGCAAGGCTGGTCTTTACCCACGGCTTGCGGCGCAACCCTTTTTCGACCGCTTTTTTTGCCAGGAGAGCGGCGGCGATCATCACCGAGGGGTTGGAGGTGTTGGTGCAGGATGTTATCGCGGCAATGACCACGTGACCGTGATCGATTTGGACAGCTTCGTCATTGATAGAGACTTCGACGGGATTGAAGGGCCACTCAACGTCCATACCCTTTTCATCGCAGGGATGCGGCGGTTCGTCCGCGTCGGTGCCGCGGCTAACAGCGATGGGGTCACTGGCGGGAAAGGATTCTGCGGAAGCCTCGTCGAGCCCCCCTTGAACAGAAATAGTCTGTGTTTCACCGGCCAAAAGGCCACGTACGGCGCTTCGCGCACAAACCAACGGGATGCGGTCCTGTGGCCGCTTGGGTCCGGCGATGGAAGGACGCACCTCACCCAGGTCCAGCTCCACTACCTGGCTGTAATCCGGAACATGGTCAGGGTCGTGCCAAAGCCCCTGCTCTTTGGCGTAGGCTTCTATCAGTTTAATCTGGTGCACATCCCGGCCGGTCAGGCGCAAGTAGTTCAGCGTCTCCTCATCAATGGGAAAGATAGACGCGGTGGACCCGTACTCCGGACTCATATTGCCGAGTGTTGCGCGGTTCGCCAGAGGCACCTTGGCGACCCCCGGGCCGAAAAAATCGACAAATTTGCCGACAACTCCGATCTTGCGCAGCAGTTCAGCCACTGTCAGCACCAGGTCGGTTGCCGTGGTGCCTTCCCGCAACTCACCGGTGAGTTTCAGCCCCACAACCTGGGGTATCAGCATGCTCATGGGCTGACCGAGCATGGCGGCCTCCGCTTCAATGCCACCGACGCCCCAACCCAGCACGCCCAGCCCGTTGACCATGGGTGTGTGGGAGTCGGTTCCCACCAGGGTGTCGGGATAGGCTTGTGGACCATTCGGCCCCTCCCGCGTAAACACCACGCTGGACAAGTACTCGAGGTTGACCTGGTGGCAGATGCCGACATCCGGCGGCACCACGCGAAGGTTGCTAAAAGCCTTCTGAGCCCACCGCAATAGCTGATACCGCTCCTGATTACGCCGAAACTCCAGCTCCGCGTTAACCGTCAGTGCATCGGGGCGAGCGAACACATCCGCAATCACGGAATGATCGATGACCAAATCCGAGGGAATCAACGGATTCACTTTGCGCGGGTCTCCGCCAAAATCCGTAATAGCATCGCGCATGGCCACGAGATCTACCACACAGGGCACCCCCGTGAAATCCTGCATCAACACGCGCGCCGGTGTGTACTGGATCTCAGCGCTGCTCTCAGTATTTGCGTCCCAATCGCTGAGTGCCCTTACCTGTTCCGCGGTTACCAGGCGGCCATCTTCATTCCGCAGCAGGTTTTCCAGTAGTACC
>CAZEWY010000035.1:0-23165 GCA_964515945.1 uncultured Cellvibrionaceae bacterium | reverse complement strand
CGTGTACTTTTGGCCTTCCGAGGAATAAATACCCAGTTGGCGGAACATGCCTTCCATGCCGAAGGTGCGTGCTTCATCGGGCACGATGGGCACCACTTGCTTGCCCACATTCTTATCCTTCACCAGGGTGGACAGAAAGCGTACAAAGGCCATGGTCGTTGATATTTCGCGGTCGCCGGTGGATTTCAGCAGATTCTTGAAAGTTTCCAGCGGTGGGATCTGCATGGGCTCGAAATCGGCCTTGCGGGAAGGAACATAGCCGTTCAGTGCCTGGCGACGTTTCTCCATGTACTGCATTTCCGGCGAATCCGCTGCCGGCCGGTAATAAGGCACGGCTTTTAGGTCTTCATCGGCAATCGGTATACCGAAGCGGTCCCGGAATTTCTTCAGGCTGTCCATGTCCAGCTTTTTCAGGGAGTGGGTGTCATTGACCGCTTCTCCGAGTTTGCCGGTCGCGTAGCCCTTGACTGTCTGGGCGAGAATGACTGTCGGCTGACCTTTATGATTGAAAGCCTGCTCATAGGCCGCGTAGACCTTATAGGGATCATGACCGCCACGGTTGAGCGCCATGATCTCGTCGTCGGTCATGTCCTTCACCAGTTCCAGCAACTCGGGGTATTTGCCGAAGAAGTGTTCACGGGTATAGGCGCCGCCATTGGCTTTATAGTTCTGCATTTCGCCGTCGACCACCTCGTCCATGCGCTTTTGCAACAGACCCGTGGTGTCCTTTTCCAGCAGAGCGTCCCAATGACGACCCCAGAGGACCTTGATAACATTCCAGCCAGCACCGCGGAAAACGCCTTCCAACTCCTGAACGATTTTACCGTTGCCGCGCACCGGGCCGTCCAGGCGCTGCAAGTTACAGTTGATCACAAAAATCAGATTATCCAGGTGTTCCCGGCCCGCCAGGGAAATCGCACCCAGAGTTTCCGGCTCATCACATTCACCGTCGCCGAGGAACGCCCAGATCTTGCGGTCGCCGCGCGGGCTCAGATCCCGGGCGGACATATAACGCATGACATGAGCTTGATAAATAGCTTGGAGTGGTCCGAGACCCATGGACACTGTCGGGAATTGCCAGTAATCCGGCATTAGCCAGGGGTGGGGATAGGAGGACAGACCGCCGCCGTCGACTTCGCGGCGGAAATTATCCAGTTGCTCCTCGGTTAAACGCCCCTCCAGATAAGAGCGGGCATACATGCCGGGAGAACTGTGGCCCTGGAAGAAAATCAGGTCGCCGGCCTGGTCGCCATCGTTGCCACGGAAGAAATGGTTGAAGCCGATATCGTAAAGCAGTGCGGCGGAGGCGAAAGTGGCAATGTGACCGCCGAGAGCGTCGTCATTGTCATTGGCACGCATCACCATGGCCAATGCATTCCAGCGAGTAATGGAGCGGATCTTGCGCTCCATCTGCAGGTCGCCGGGGTATTGCTTTTCCGCCTTGACGGAAATGGTATTGCAATAAGGTGTTGTTATTGCAGAGGGCAGTCTGACACCCGACTGGGTTGCAGCATTGGCCAGTTGAACCAGTATGTGCGCAGCTCGCTCCGATCCTCCATGGCGAATAACAGACTCTAGAGCCTCCAGCCACTCTTGGGTTTCAAGAGCATCAATTTCCTCACGCATCAATAACCTCCAAAATGCGCAGCACTGTGTCGCACTGCGTTGATCGATAAATAAACCCGGTCGGAACAGCGGGTTCGCCGCTATTGCGCCTGTGGTATAAAACCTTTGAAATGGTCGAGTTCAACAAAGTATTTGCAGCGTCCGGCGCCTCCCTACCTTTGTTGCTTTGCGTTACATATCTTCCGTTGACCGGACTGCCGGAGAGTAGTATTCAACCACCAGTCAAGACACTGGGTTGAGCATTAATGGATGGCAGCTCCAATTTTGGTGTCACGATTCTACACAGATCATTTCCGATTATCCAGCAGCGACTTCAGCCTGCATGGGGCCTGGAGCCACCCCCCGTGGCAGCCGTTCAAGTTTCAGTCGGCTCTCGCCGCGCAATTCCGTCAGGCCTTTTTACCCGCGCATTCCGTCAGGCTTTGCGCAAAAGATAAACAAAGGTACCCTGCACTTCATCGGCCGCAATCAATTGATGTGGACTGAGATCGGCGAAGGCGTGAAAATCCCGCAACGAGCCGGGGTCCGTGGCCTTTAGCCGCAGATATTGGCCCGAAGACAGGCGATTCAGCCCCTGCTTGGCTTTGAGCAACGGCAGCGGACACGGGAGGCCCGACGCGTCAATCTCCAGATCGGCTGTTACCATGGACATCTCCCGACCAACGCTGTTCTGCCGGTGAACCTTGTGGCGACATTTTGATCGAAGCAATATGACAAGCAATACGACATCGGTGTAAGACTCGGGTTACACTGGAAAACAACAGATTATAACCGGTTTAGCCTTTCCAAAATGAAGACTTATAGATCTCTCCCCCTCCTGCTCACACTCACGTGGCTGCTTGGCGGCCAGCCGGCACTGGCGGCCAATGATGACCTGCTCCTGCCGGATCTGGGCGGTGCAAGCTCCGGCCTGGTATCACCAGCGGACGAGCGAGAACTGGGCCAGGCCTGGCTCCGTCTCTACCGCAGCCAGGTGCCCACTTCCAGCGATCCCTTTATCCGCGTCTATCTGGAAGAGCTGCTGCAGCGCCTGAGCCTGCACAGCGAGCTTGATCGCCGGGATCTGGACCTGGTGGTGGCCAAAAATCCCACGCTCAATGCCTTTGCCGTTCCCGGCGGGGTCATAGGGGTGAATACGGGCGTATTTCTGTTTGCTGAAAACGAACAGCAGCTGTCTTCGATCCTGGCCCACGAGCTGGCCCACTTGAGCCAGCGTCACTACGCCCGGCGCGTTGAGGCGGAAAAGAACGCCTCTATCCCAAATATGGCGGCACTTCTCGCCGGAATGATACTCGCGGCCACAGCCGGCGGTGATGCCGGCATGGCTGCCATCACTGCTGTACAAGCCAGCTCCATTGAGCGGCAGCTGCGTTTCAGCCGGCAGATGGAGCAGGAAGCCGACCGCATCGGCATGGCAACCATGGTTGATGCGGGCATGGATCCCCATGCCATGGCGGAGATGTTTGACCAAATGCTCCGCGCCACCCGCTACAGTCGCCGCCCACCGGCCTTTCTGCTGTCCCACCCGGTAACCGAAAGCCGCGTCGCGGATGCGCGTTTGCGCGCCGACCGCTACCCGAAGCACCAGCATGCCCAGGACATCGGGTTCTATCTGGTGCGCGCCCGGGTAATCGTCGCCCATGAAGGCAACGCCCAACACCTGGTCAGGCGTTTTACCGACGAACTACAGGGAGCCTCCCTTTCCCGGGAAGCGGCACGCTACGGCCTGGTGCTGGCCCTGACCAAAACCAACGAACTGGACGAAGCCAGCAAAACCCTGGCTCCCCTTCTCGAAGAAAGACCGAACAATCCCGCCTATATTGTTGCCGCCGCGGACATCGAAGCCGCGCGCCAACGCTTCGATCGGGCCCTGCCGATCCTGCGGGACGCGCTGAAACGGACGCCCAACAGCCACCCCTTGAACCTGCGCTATGCTGAAATGCTGATGACCGCCGGCCGCTACGGCCTGGGCGAATCCGTGCTTGAAGCCCATGTCGAAAGACGCCCGAAAGACCCTTATGTCTGGTACCTGTTGGCGGAGATGTATGGCCTGGCGGGGCATATTTTTGATGTGCATATGGCCCGGACCGAATATTTCATCCTCATGGGGCTTTTTGACAAGGCGGAAATCCAGCTGAAGAACGCCCTGGCGCTGGTGGATGAGAAAGATCAGAGAATGCGCGCCCGCATCGACGAGCGTCTGAAGGATGTGCGCGAACTGCGGGAGACCAGTCGGCTTTAGTCTAGTAGCCCAGGGTCAGGATTGTGCCGTCAGGCTCCAGACTGATTCACGGAGCCAATACTGGGCATCTTCCGCGGGCATGGGTTCGGCGATGTGGTACCCCTGGGCACTGTCGCAGCCCAATTCCCTCAATCGTTCATAAACCGCTTGGGTTTCCACGCCCTCGGCCACCACCTTGAGTCCGAGATTGTGGGCAAGATGTATGGTGGAATTGACGATAATCTGGTCCTGATCGTTATCAATCATGCCGCGAATAAACGAGTAATCGATCTTCAATGTCTGCACAGGCAGGCGCTTAAGGTAGGCGAGGGAAGAATAACCGGTACCGAAGTCGTCGATGGCCAAGCCGACCCCGAGTGCATTGATCCGCGCCAGCGCGGTCTGCGCCCGATTGGGGTCCGCCATGATCATGCTCTCGGTGATTTCCAGCTCGAGCAAATGCGCCGGCAGTTGATGGTGTTTTAGCAGCCGATCCAGATCCTGGACGATGCGGTCGTCAAGCAGGTTCCGCGCCGACAGGTTGACCGCCATACCGATATCAATGCCCTGATCGAACCAGGCCTTGGCCTGGGTAATACTGTTCTCCAGCACCCACAGCGTCATCGGGTAAATCAGGTTGGACATTTCCGCAATGGGAATAAAGTCATTGGGGGGCACAAAACCGATTTCGGGGTGATTCCAGCGCAGCAATGCCTCAACCGCATAGACCCTGTCAGAGCTGATACTGACCTTGGGCTGGAAGTGCAACAACAACTCGTCTTCACGGATGGCGCGTCCCAGAGCCCCCATCAATTCCAGCCGCTTCGCCGAATGGGGGTCGTGCTCCGCATCGTAAAGGGCCACGCCCTGCAGGCTGATCTTTGCGTGATACATGGCCACATCCGCGTAGCGCATCAGGGTGCCGACATCCTCCGCCTGGTCGGGGCAGATGGACACGCCGACACTGGCGCTGATCTCGGTTCGAAAACCCTCGAGCTCAAACACTTGGCATACAGAGTCGAGAAACCTGTGCCCGAACACAATCGCCTGATGGCTATGGCGAATATTGGGCAGGAAAATGGCGAATTCATCGCCGCCGAGCCGCGCGACAATACCCGGGGTATCACCCAGTTCGGCTTCCAGGCGCGGGCCCAGGAGTTTGAGCACCTTGTCACCGGTCGAGTGGCCGAGGGTGTCGTTGATCTCCTTGAAACGGTCCAGGTCAATTAATAGCAGCGCCATCTTTTGATCCGGCTTGCGCTGTGCCACCTGCTCCTCCATGCGCCGATAGAGCAGGCTGCGATTGGGCAGCGATGTCAGCACGTCGTGATTCGCCAGGTATTTCATGCGGTCCAGATAGCGCTTTTGTTGCGTCACATCCCGCGTGGTTCCCCAGGCGCGCACCAGATAACCGTCTTCGACTATGCCAATGGCCGAGCTCTGCATATAGGCGCGCTCGCCCTTGTGATTGATGCGCGCAAATTCCCGGTCTTCGAGCCGATAATTGTTGGCGACAAAGGTGTGCAGATCGTGGCGATTGGTGAGAGAACCATTGCGATAGATATGCATGCCGATAACGTCATTGACATGGCTGGCGCCAAACAGCCGCGCCAGACGCTCATTGCATTCCACCAGCACGGAGCGCTGAATCAGGGCGTCGACCTGCTCCTCCAGCGGCAGTGAAATATCCAGTGGGGGCACAACGTCGTAGCGCCAGATGGCATCGGCGCTATTGGCGATATAGGCGCGGTAGCGAGCCTCGCTCTCTTGCAGGGTCTTTTCGCGCTGGACGCTCTCGGTGATGTCGGAAATCACCAGCATGACGCCGTCCTTGCCGTTGGGCTTTATGCGCGTGGGTATTTTGTCGACATTGAACCAGTACTCGATGCCGTCAACCTCCACCCGTTCGCGAGCCCCCCACACAGGCACGCCGCTACGGATAACCTGCATCAATTCGTGCTGCCGTTCAGCGGGGTGGTCCCAGGCGGAGTTGGCATTCAGAAAGTTCCTGCCAATCATGTCGCGCAGAAATTGCCATTGGCGCGCCTGGAGGTTGCCCTCCCTGATGATGCCGCGGTGATCACAAAACAGGATGAATGAGCGAATCGCATCCAGAAGCGTGAGTTGCTCCTGATTGTGGGGAATTGTGTTTCCGGCAGGACGAAGCGAATGCTCAGACACAATCATTCCTTATTATTATCCTTTATACAGCGGTTGAAGCGATCATTGTTGTTATGACACCTGCACCATGGTGCGCGGCGCGCCCTGTTGTGTGTCAGGAACTTGTTGCTTCAGGAATAGTATAGGCCAAATATGGTGAACACCAGCGTTGATGTTCATTTAGGTTATAAAAAATTGCATCTGCCACTTAAATCGCTCTGCAAGTTCAGGCGCCACAGCATGCTTTCAGCTCGCTGGCATCTTCTCGCCACAGAACTTGCAATAGCTCGCATCGACATCATGGCCGCCCCGCTTGCAGGCGTCGCACAAGGCCTCCCGGCGGCTGCGCTGCATTTCCTGAGCGAGTTCCGCCGTAAAAATCCCTGTCGGAATGGCAATGATCGAATAGCCGGTGAGCATGGCGGCGGAAGCGATGATCTGGCCAATGGCCGTTTGCGGCACTATGTCGCCGTAGCCCACGGTAGTGATGGTCACTATGGTCCAGTAGATACTGGTCGGGATATTGGTAAAGCCATTGTCAGGACCCTCGACCACAAACATAAGGGACCCAAAGACAATGGCCAGCACCAGGACAAACAACAGAAATACGAGTATCTTGCGCCGCGACAGGACCATGGAACGTGCCAGGACATTGGCTTCACCGATATAGCGCATCAATTTGAGAATGCGGAAAATACGCAGGACGCGCAAGAGGCGCACAATCAGCAGGTAACTGGCGCCCGGCACAAGAAGACTGATATAGGTCGGCAGTATCGACAGTAAGTCGATGATGCCATAGAAGCTGCGGATGTAGCGCCAACGCTGGGGCGCGCAATAGATCCTCAGCAGGTATTCCAGGGTGAACAGCAGAGTGAAGATCCACTCCGCCAAAACAATGGCGCGGTGATACGGACGGGTCAACGCAACCATGGAATCCAGAATCACGGTGGTGACGCTGAGCAGAATCAGAAAGATCAAAATGATGTCGAAGCCCTTGCCGGCCGGAGTTTCCGTACCGAAGATCACTTCGTTCAGCTTGTGCTTGAGGTATCCCTGGGTCATCTTCACTCCCGTTCCACGATTGACGGCCTCGACACTTGGCAAATTCCATGATGGCCGCTAGGCTATTCAGCCCCAATTTTATATTCGAGGCAAACTCCATGGGCAACAATAGTCGCCTGGTTTACTCTACCGACACCGGCCGCATAAAACCGAAGGAAGAGACGCCCACGCGCGCTCCCGCCTCCGACGGTATTGTCAGGCTGCACCGGGAAACCAAGGGGCGCAAGGGCAAAGGGGTCACCATTATTACTGGCCTGGATCTGACAGAGCAAGAACTCAAGGCCCTGGCAAGCAAACTCAAGCAATTTTGCGGCACTGGCGGCAGCGCCAAGGATGGACGTATTGAAATTCAGGGCGAGCAGCGGGACAAACTCAAACCGCACCTGGAAAGTCTGGGGTTCACGGTTAAGGGTTGAATACCGGCGTGGCAACCGACAAATTTGTTAACCGCAGCCGGGGAATTCGCCCGCATAGCGTTCAACCCACTCCCTGGCAGCTTCATCACTGGTCAGCTCCCGCCCTTCCTTGTCCCGCACCTCGGCGCGATAGCGCTCGATGTAACAGACCTGTTCAACCATACGCACACTGAAGCGCGTGAACTCATCATTGAATTGCACGCCGACTGCATAGGCACTGCCTTCGGGGCGGCACCAGGCCACTTGGCCCCTGGCTTCAAACGGTGGTGATTCGATGGGAATTTCGATGGTGATACTGGAACCCGGTACAATGGGATGCTGAGAGCAGAAACACAGTCCGCCCTCGCTGACGTCCCGCAGCGCAAAGGCCCGGTAGGAATCATCTTCTCCCTGGGTATTGGCCACTGAAAATTTGATGGGCACACCGGAAGGGTGGCGGATATAGCGGCGCATTTTCAGCACATCTGCAGATCCTTTATCACCAGAAGTGTCACCCGAAGCGGCTGATCCGCCTGCGGACTCGGTTGACTGAGTCTCGGACAAAGGGGTTTGCCATTGGTTCAGGGGAAGTCGGTTCAAGAGGAGGTGCTTCGGGAGAAGTTGGTTCATGGATCTCGCCCATGCAGGATGGCTCTACTTAAACATATAGTCCACCGTACTTCTTTTGTATAGGCGGTTCTATCGTCTTGCGAGCCAGAAGCCTCGTCAGAGCTCCTGAAACAGTTCTGGAAACAGCTCCTCCTGACAGAGCAGTGCCCTGACCGGTGCGAAGGAGCTTCGGTGGATGGGACAAACGCCGAGACGTTGCAGGGCATCCAGATGCTGGCGGGTGGAATAGCCTTTATGGGACGCAAAACCATAACCGGGATATTTGGCGTCCATGGCGATCATTTCCCGGTCGCGAGTCACCTTGGCGAGAATGGACGCGGCACCGATGGCGGCGACTTTTCCGTCACCCTGAATAATGGCCTCCGAGGAATACTCCCACTTGGGTAGACGGTTGCCGTCCACCAGCACCCGGTCTGGCGTCACCGCCAGGCCATCCACGGCCCGCCACATGGCCAGCAGGCTCGCCTGAAGAATATTGATGTCGTCAATTTCCTGAACATTGGCCCGGGCGACGCAGAAGCTGACAGCCTTGAGCTGGATCTCCGCGAACAGCTGTTCGCGCTTTTTCTCGCTCAACACCTTGGAATCGGCCAGCCCTTCAATGGGGTTTGCCACATCCAGAATCACCGCCGCCGCGACAACATCACCCGCCAGAGGTCCGCGCCCCACTTCATCCACCCCCGCAATCAGCACGATTCCACTCCTTGCGCAGGCGCCAGGAGTGCTCCAATGGCGTCGGCCGCGGCGACATCGGCATCACGGGCCAGTTGTTGATGAATGGCTCTGTATGCCTCTTGCAGATCTGCCACCTTCCGTGGGTTTCGCAGATATTCGACAATCGCCGCCGCCACGGCTTCGGGCGAGGCCTCGTCCTGTAGAAGTTCCGGCACCAGAGGCTTGCCGGCGAGCAGATTGGGCAGGCCCACGGACGGCACTTTGACGATCCGGGACAGAATCGCAAACGACAGTGGCGCCATTTTGTAGGCAATCACCATGGGGCGCTTGAGCAGCATGGCTTCCAGGGTCGTGGTGCCCGATGCCATGGCCACCACGTCAGCCGCCGCCATCACCTCGTGAGAGCGCCCCGCCACCAGATGCACAGTCAGGTCATCATAATTCCTGAGCAGTTGCTGTAACTGGGCATGCCGAAAGGGATTGGCCGACGGTATGAGAAACTCCATGGGGCCGAATGCCGTCACGCACTCCCGTGCGGCATCCAGAAACACGCGGCCGAGATGTTCCACCTCGCCAGCGCGGCTGCCCGGCAAGAGCGCCACGCAGGTTTTTTGCGGGTCGAGGCCGAGTGCCTGACGAGCGGCGGGCTTGTCCACTTCCATGGGAATTTTATCCGCCAGTGGATGGCCCACAAAACTCACCGGTACCTGGTGGCGTCGGTAGAATTCCGCTTCGAACGGCAGCAGTGTCAGCATCAGGTCCACCGCCTTTTTGATCTTCCTGATACGGCCCTGACGCCACGCCCAGACCGATGGGCTGACATAGTGCGCCGTCCTGATACCGGCGCGCTTGAGGCTCAGTTCCAGGTCCAGGTTGAAATCCGGGGAGTCAATGCCGATGAAGACGTCGGGAGGATTGGCCAGAAAGTGGTTCTTTAGGAAGCGTCTTATACCGAGCAATTCGGGAAGGTGTTTGAGAGGCTCGATCAAACCCATGACCGCCAACCGATCCTGAGGAAAGAATGAGTGACATCCTTCCGCCAGCATACGCTCTCCACCGATGCCTTCAAATTGACAATCGGGAAAGCGTCGCTTGAGCGCCTGCATAAGCCCGGCACCCAGTATGTCGCCGGACGCTTCGCCGGCAACGATTCCTATGCGAAACGGTCGATCTGCCCCCAGGGGGCGAGCCTTGGTCGCTTCCAGTTCAACAGACATGGGAAATTTATCCTCAGCGAACAATTATCCTCAACAAACAGTTCTCAGCGAACAATGCCGCGGCTTGACGCCCGCAAACTGTCGGTCAATAGCTGAATGTGGGAATTGCCCGGGGACAAGGCTTCAATCTCGGCAATGGCGGCTTCGATCGTCAGGCTGCGCCGGTACAGCAGCTTGAATGCCTTGCTGAGCAAGGACACATCTTCCTTGCTGAAACCACGGCGTTTCAGCCCTTCCACATTGATGCTGCGCGCGGCTGCAGGCGCGCCAGTGACCATCATGAAGGCCGGAATATCCTTGCCGATTGCCGCGCCCATGCCGGCAAAACTGTGGGCGCCTATCTGGCAGAACTGGTGAACCAGCACATAGCCGCTGAGAATCGCCCAATCGCCAACGACCACATGGCCGGCGAGGGAGGCATTGTTGACCAGGATGCAATGATCGTGAATGACGCTGTCATGGCCTATGTGTACATAGGCCATGATCAGGTTGTTATTGCCGATGGTAGTTTCACTGCGGTCCTGAACGGTACCCCGGTGAATGGTGACGCCCTCGCGAATGACGTTGTTGTCGCCGATCACCAGGCGCGTTGGCTCGCCACCATATTTGAGGTCCGGGGTATCTTCGCCAATGGTGGAAAACTGAAAGATCTTGTTGTTGGCGCCTATTCGGGTCGGCCCCTTGAGCACGACATGAGACGCAATCGAGGTGCCGGGACCCACGACAACATCCGGGCCTATCACGGTAAAAGGGCCGACAGAGACATCTTCGGCCAATTCCGCCGATGGATCTACGACTGCGCGAGGATCAATTTTCATATCAGTTGCGGAGGACACTACACTAATCCACTTTCCGGTCAGCACACATAATGGTCGCCTTGGTGACCATCTGCTCGTCCACCTTGGCCTCACAATCGAACTTCCAGATGCCGCGTTTTTCCGACACGACTTTTGCCTCAATAAAAACACGGTCGCCCGGCACCACCTGCCGCTTGAAGCGAACATCGTCAATACCGGCAAAAAGGTAGAGAGAACCGTCTTCGGGCGTTTTATCCATTGTCTTGAAGCCGAGGATGCCACAGGCCTGCGCCATGGCTTCAATAATCATCACGCCCGGAAATACCGGAAACTGGGGGAAGTGCCCCGTAAAAACCTCTTCATTGATGCTGACATTCTTGTACGCGAGTATACGGTCACCTTCAACCAGCTCGACAACACGATCTATCAACAGAAACGGATAGCGGTGTGGCAGGTATCGGCGTATCTCGTTAATGTCCATCATAAATTCATTACCTTCAATTCATTGGCTTAGATCAATAGTCAGTCCGCTTGCGACTCACCATCTTCAATTCGTTTGACGCGGTCGAACAGGTCATTCAAGTGACCGAAACGCACGGCGTTTTTCTGCCATTGCCTGGCCGGCTGCAAAGGCGTGCCCGAGGAATAGACGCCCGGTTCCCGGATCGATTTGGTAACCACCGATGCACCGTTGAACTGCACATGATCGGCAATGGTCAGGTGCCCACTGACATTGACACTTCCGCCCAGCAGACAATGAGCACCAATTTCGGTGCTTCCGGCAATGCCACAACAACCCGCTATGGCGGTGAACTCACCGATTCTGACGTTGTGGGCAATATGCACCTGGTTATCGATAATCACGCCCCGCTCAATCACCGTGTCACTCAGGGCTCCCCGGTCCAGAGTGCAGCCCGAACCGATTTCAACATGGCTGCCGATGACGACGCCACCCAGCTGGTGGATCTTTTCCCAGCCATCGGCGCTCGGTGCAAAACCAAAACCATCGGACCCTACAACCGTGGCGCTGTGAATCGTCACGGAATTACCGATGGAGATATCGTGATAAATGGTGACATTGGGATACAGCCGGCAGTTCTCGCCGATGGTCGTCCGCGCACCGACAAAGACGCCGGGTGCCAGCTCCGTGTGAGCGCCAATAGCAACCCCAGCCTCGACAACGCAATGAGCACCGACGCTTGCAGAGGGCGCTATGGTTGCGCTCTCGTCCACAACCGCCGTAGGGTGAATGCCGGGCACGGGCTCGGGACGCTGGCTGAAAAGCCCGGACAGACGGGCATAACCCCAGTAGGGATCTTTCAGTAGAAGGCAGTTGCCGCGGTACTCCTCACTCCATTCCGGGCGCAGCAGCACGGCGCCTGCCCTGGTCCCCGCAAGATATTTCAGATAGCTCTTGCCCGACACAAAGGTGATATCGGAACTCTGCGCATCCTCGATCCTGGCCAGACTGTCAATGCAGTGCTCGGGATCGCCCCGCAGTTGTGCCCCAATCAGCTCCGCCAAATCTCCCAATCTGTAACCGTCTTTTTGCACAGATACCTCAACTATATAACCTGGTTCTTACCTGGTTATTAACCCGCCGTTTAACATTGCCGAGTTAATTGGACGTTACCCGTAGGCGGGTTAGATGCGAGCCCCGCGAGCGTCGTAACCCGACGAACGAGATTGCCGGGTTATTATGCTATTCGTTCGACCCTATTTCTTCCCAGTCGCCTGGTTCAGTTTTTCGGTCACTTTCGCTGTGATGTCAGCCTTGGGCGATGCGTAGTAGGCTGTCTTGCTGTCCAGCACCAGGTCCGCGCCCACGGTCGCGACAACGTCGCTCAGGGCTTTTTCAACCTTGGGCTGAATCTCTTCCATGATGTTCTCCATCACGGACTGCTGCTCCGCCTGCATTTTCTTGGCGGTGTACTGCAAGTCGCTGCGAACATACTCCATTTTTTTGCGGTGTTCTTCGACCTGATCGGCACTCCAGGTCATTCCCTTGGTTTCGCCTTCCTTCGCCAGGGCTTGCAGATCGCTCTTCAGGCTTTCGAGCTTCGCCTGCAAGGCGGCGTAATCGCTGTCGTTACGCAGTGCTTCGAGCTTAGACTGTGCGTTGTCGGAACTCAAAATCGCGCCCTGAAGGTTGAACACCACAACGTGGGTCTCGGCAAAACTCAGGCTTGCAACACACATCAACAGGCCAAAGGCCAGAAATCGTTTCACGTGCTTCATTGTTATCCTCTCTTGCTATTCACTCTATCGTTAGCTGAAACGTTTGGGGAAACGTCATTTTTTAAAAACCGGCACCCATGGTGAACTGGAAGAACTCCTCCTCGTCACCGGGATTGGAATGCAGTGCCTTGGCCATGCTGAAGGTCAATGGTCCGAAACCCGAAATCCATGTTAATCCTAGACCCGCGGACGCGCTCAGTTTATCCAGGGACACATCATAACAATTGATTTGATAGGCTCCGCAATCCGTATCAAATACATTGCCGGCGTCAATAAAGGCGGCGAACTGCATGGAACGCTGATCCTCGATAAACGGCAGCGGCATAATCAGCTCAACGCCAAACTCTACCAGAACATTGCCGCCGAAGCCGCGGTCATCACGGGTGGTTTCCCGACCTCGCAGCTTGCCATCGCGGCAGGCGTTGATAGAGTTTTCGGCGCCTATATCACAGAGGAGAAAAGCCTGACGTCCGGTGGCTGCCAGACCGGTGGGGTTACCTTCGGCATCGTAAGTCAGCTCATATTCGTAGGGAACCGTAATGTAATCCAGAGCTGGCGTGCTTTTGGGGCCGAGACTTGTGCGACGAAAACCGCGCACGGAGCCGAAGCCACCACCGTAAAAATTCTCGAAAAATGGCAGATCGGTCATATCGCCGTAACCATCACCATAGCCGAGATTGGTGCGCAGACGCAGGGTCAGCGCGCGCGTGAGCGGTTGAAAATACTGGGCCTCGAACTCGGCCTTGTAATACTGCAGATCGCTGCCCGGTACCGTCACTTGCAGGGACAACTGCTGGGAGTTACCCCGCGTCGCCAGGACACCGCGGTTGAGTGTGCTACGCAGCCAGCCGAGACTCACGCTTCCGGAATCGTATTGGTCGCCATATTTGTCAACAAAGCCAGGGTTGTCATTGGGCAGAAGATCCTCGGTCACCGGCAGTGTATCAAGCTGGAACTCTTCCAGGGCCCCGTCGCCATCGACGTCTCTCAGCCCCTCCTGTACGTCCTCCAGAAGATCAATATCCTCGGGGTCGATATAGAAGTAATCATTGGCTTCCAGATTTAAAGGCAGCGGACTGGCCTTGATTTCCTGCACCGCAAAGCGGCCGGTTTCCACACTCAGATTGCTGTACCCCAGTCCAAAATTGAGCCGCTGAATTTCAGATAGCGGGTAGCCGATATTCATGGAAAGGCCATAGGTATCGGTACTGTAACTGGAAACACCGATGCGCGCGTAGTTGGTTTTGCGGAAATAGGCGCTGAACCCGCGACTGACACCATCGGGCGTAAAGTAGGGATCCATATAATTAAAGCTGTAGGCCGTCTGGTAGTCGCTGGTATTGACGGATAGCCCAACTTGCTTTCCGGTACCGAACCAGTTGTTCTGCTGAATGGAGGCACCGAGCATGAAACCCGAGCGTTCCGCGTAGCCCAGGCTCGCCTGAATACTGCCGGAAGGTTGCTCCTCCACGGTGTATTCCACGTCCATGAGATCAGCGGAGCCCGGCACATCCGTGGTTTCCACGGTGACTTCCTTGAAAAAGCCCAGACGCTCCAGGCGCACTTTAGATTGTTCGATACGCGCATTGGATGCGGATGCACCTTCCATCTGTCGCATTTCGCGGCGCAGAACGCTGTCATCGGTGCGAGTGTTGCCACGAAATTCGATGCGTCGCACATAAACCCGCTCGGACGGATCCACGAAAAAGGTCAGCTTAACGGTGTGGTCTTCGGGATTGCGCTCGGGGATCCCTTCGACACTGGCATTGGTATAACCGGAGTTACCCAGCAGTTTGGTGATGTATTCGGAGGAGCTGGTCATACTCTGCTGTGAAAAGGTATCGCCCTCCTTCAGCAGAATGAGGCGCAGCAACAACTCTTCACTGAGAATGGGATCTCCCGCCAGGGCGACTTCGCTGACCGTATAGATTTCACCCTCGGTGACGTTGAGGGTAATGTAGACCGACTGTTTGTCGGGGCTCAGGGAAACCTGGGAGGAATCCACGTTGAAATCCAGATAACCCCGGTCGAGGTAGTAGGATTCCAGGGTTTCTATGTCGCCCTGCAACTTTTCCCGGGCATAGGCATCGTTGCCGCTGATCCAGGACAGCCAGTTGGTGGTATCCAGCTCAAAGGCTTCGAGCAGGGCCTCATCGTCGAAAACCTCGTTGCCGACAATATTGATATGGCGGATACCGGACTTGTCACCTTCGTCGATCTTGATCTCGACCTTGACCTGATTGTTGGGCAGGTCGGTAATATCCCCTTCCACGGTTGCGCCATAGCGACCCTGGGCAATGTACTGGCGGCGCAGTTCCCGCAAGATGCCATCAAGCGTGTCCTGTTGGAAGATCTGGCCCTCCTCCAGGCCATTTTCCGACATCACCTCCGTCAGGGATTCCGTCTTGATCGCCTTGTTGCCCTCGATGGTCAGTTCGCTGATGGCGGGACGCTCTGCCACGGTGACAATCATGATGCCGCCGTCGCGGGCTATGCTGACATCGGTAAACAGGCCCGTGGCAAAGAGTGAGCGAATGGCGTTGCGGACATTCTGGGGATCGGCAATGTCACCTACCCGTAGCGGCAAGGCGGCAAACACAGGGCCAGCGGAAACCCGTTGCAGACCTTCAACGCGAATATCGTCGATCCGGAAGGTCTGGGCTGCAGCCGTGACAGAAAACAGCCAGGCCAGCGTGATACAAACAAACAAGCGCTTCATAATATAGATGGGTTTCACTACCTGATTCTTGTTTTAAGGAGATTCTTGTTGTAGGGGAGACTCTGATATCCGCTGAAAAGAAGGTGCAAAGGTTAAACCCCGTGGCTCAAAGACGCAAAATATCATTATAAAAAGCCAGCACCATGACACCGAACAGCATGACCAGGCCCGCCTGATACCCGAGCGTTTGGATGCGCTCGGAAACGGGGCTGCCCTTGATGGCTTCGACGGCGCAGTACAAAATGTGGCCACCGTCGAGAACGGGAATCGGTAGCAGGTTGAACACCGCGAGATATACGCTCAACAGAGCCAGGAACTGAATGTAATATTCCGCCCCCGCCCTGGCCGAATCGCCCGCCACTTTAGCAATGCCAATGGGACCGCTCAAGTTTTTAGTGGAAATCTCGCCCAAAAACAGCTTTTGCACCGACACCAGGACGAAGTGCACACTTTCCATCGTCTCATCAAGGCTCTTTACCAGGGCGCCCGCCACCGAGTATTGCTCCTTGCGCAGCATCTCCTCGGGCCAGGTGGGAAGCTGCGGGGCCATGCCTACGCGCCCAATCAGCTCGCCTTCTTCGTCGACAGATTCCGGGGTTACTGTCAGCGCCAGTTCTTCTCCATCGCGCAGCACAACCACGTCCAGAGCCTGTTCCGGGTGACCGCGGACATAGTCGACCCATGCCATCCAACTGGTGAGAGCCTGGCCATCGACACTGACCAGCTCATCCCCGGCTTTGAACCCGGCCGCCTCAGCGGGACTCCCGGGCACAACCGTGTCAATAACTTTGCCCAGCGAGGGCCTGTAGAAGCTGATTCCAAGGCCCGCCACCGGATCCGGTTCCTCCACACCCTTGAGCCAGTCCACCAGGCTTGCTTCTGATTCGTAGAGGAATTCGGAATCGGGATAGCGCGTGGTAAAACGAATGTCGCCGGTTTCACCGAGTCGCAACATCAACTGCTGGAGTACAGCCTGGCGTGTCGGTGTTTTAACACCGTCCACAGCTATGAGTTCCTGACCGGGCTCCAGACCCGCGCGATCGGCCACCGAATCGGGGTCAACAGTCCCAATAACCGGGGCAATCCCGGTGGTACCCTGCAGAAAAAGGCCCCAGAAGATCACTATGGCCAACAGGAAGTTGGCGATGGGGCCGGCCGCGGCTATGGCCATGCGCTGCCACACCGACTTACGGTTGAAGGCCCGGTGCAGCTGGTCCTCCGGCACTTCCCCCTCGCGCTCATCAAGCATTTTGACGTAACCGCCGAGAGGGATGGCGGCTATGGCAAATTCAGTACCCTGGCGGTCGTACCAACGCCACAGGGGCTTACCGAAACCCACAGAGAAACGCAACACCTTGACGCCGCAGCGGCGGGCGACAACGAAGTGGCCGAATTCGTGGAAGGTCACCAATATAATCAGGACCAGCAGAAACCAACCAATTGTAAAAAGCACATCAATCACTGAATTACCACACTCTTAAATCACGCTCTCAAATCAAATAACTGGCCGGATAAGGCCACAGACCAGCTTCTTGATCGTCATTCAATACGGCTCAACCATTCATTCGCAAGAGCCCGCGCCTCAAGATTGGCGTCTTTGACCGCATCCAGGTCATTGGGTTCGCCGCCTTGCCAAGCTTCCATCACCGCCGCGATCAACGCGCTGATCCGGGTGAATTTCAAGCGCCCTGCCAGAAACTGCTCCACGGCGACTTCATTGGCGGCGTTGAGCGCCGCGGGCGCCGTGCCACCAGCCTTCATGGCGGCCACCGCCAACTCCAGGCAGGGAAACCTCTGGTAATCCGGCGCCGAAAATTCCAGCTGGCCCAACTGCCGGAAATCCAGCCCGGGAACGCGGGACTCAATTCTTTCCGGCCACGCCAGACAATGGGCTATGGGGGTTCGCATATCGGGATTGCCCAATTGCGCGAGCACCGATCCGTCCAGATATTCCACCATGGAATGCACAATACTCTGGGGGTGAACCACCACCTCTATGTCATCGGGCTGGGCCCGAAACAGCCAGCAGGCCTCGATAAACTCCAGCCCCTTGTTCATCATGGTGGCGGAGTCCACGGAAATCTTGCGGCCCATGGACCAATTGGGGTGCGCGCAAGCCTGGTCCGGGGTCACTGACGCCAGTTCAGCGTGAGGCATCAGCCGAAAAGGACCACCCGAACCGGTCAACAATATCCTGCGCACTCCTGCCGATCGCAGGTCCGTGTAAGTGTCGGGCAAGCACTGGAAAATCGCATTATGCTCGCTGTCGACCGGCAGCAGAGTCGCCCCTTTATCAGCGACGGCCTCCATAAACAACCGGCCGGCCATCACCAGCGATTCCTTGTTGGCGAGCAGAACCTTCTTACCGGCGCTGACGGCGGCCATAGTCGGTTCGAGACCCGCGGCGCCCACAATAGCAGCAACCACCAAATCCGCATCGTCCGCAGCAGCCACCTGACAGAGACCTTGATCACCGTCCAGAACCTCGGTTGCCAAGGGCGTACTGGCCAACAGCCGGCGCAACTCAGTGGCGCGTCCAGCGTCTCGCAGCACGGCGTAACGCGGTTTGTACGCGAGACACTGCTCAAACAGCGCCACCACCTGCTCGTGAGCGCTAAGCGCGTAAACGCCGAAGCGTTCGGGGTGGGTGCCAATCACGTCGAGGGTGCTCTGGCCGATGGAACCGGTGGAACCCAGCACCGTCACCCACTGCCGTTCAGTACCAGTGGGAATGTCCATCACACCTGCCAACCGGTCAGTATCAGGGCCAAGGCGAACACTGGCACGGCCGCCGCAAGGCCGTCCACGCGGTCGAGCACACCGCCGTGGCCAGGCAGCACTTGGCCGCTGTCCTTGACGCCACAATAGCGTTTGATCATGCTCTCGAAGAGATCACCGAGCACTGACACCAATACCGTGGGGATGACTATGGCCAGTATCCGCAGCCATTCGCCGTGGCCCCAGAAGGCATTCAACAGAAGCGCTACGGCGGATGCGGTAATCAAGCCGCCGAAGACGCCCTCCCATGACTTGCCCGGACTCACCACGGGTGCCAGCTTGCGGCGACCGAAGGTTCGCCCGAAAAAATAGGCCCCTATATCCGCGCAGGCGACGATCATTACCACCAGCAGTATGAGTAGGGCTCCCGAGGGCTCGGAGCGCAAAAACACCAGTCCGCCCCACGCGGGCAGCAGAACCAGCCAGCCCATGATGCCGCGCGTGAGCGGCTTGCCCCAGAGCACGGCACTGGCGGGATATCCCTGTACCCAGAGGAGCGCCAGCGCCCACCAGCCGCAGGCCACCAGCAATCCGGCGCGCACGCTGTCGTAGTCGCCGGTCCAGACCAGAAACCAGGCTACCGCCAGCCCCAGGGCAACGGTAATCACCAGGTAAATCAGCCGGGCCGGGCGCCCCTGCCAACCGGCCAGCCCCGCCCACTCCCAGGCCGACATGCACATAACCAGACCCACAAAAAGGATGAAGATGTACCAGGGACTGAGTAACAATAAAGAGAGAAATAATGCCGCCAGCACTATGGCTGTAGTCACGCGTTGTCTAAGCACTGGTGAAATCCTGGATCAGTTGATCGCCGGTGCGACCAAAGCGCCGCTGGCGCTTGTAGAAATCAGCCACCGCTTCATCCAATGCGGGGCTATCGAATTCGGGCCAGAGCAGCTCGCTGAAATAGAATTCAGCATAAGCGGCCTGCCACAGTAAAAAATTGCTGATGCGAATCTCGCCGCCCGTCCGGATCAACAGATCCAGCGGTGGCAAGCCGGCGGTGGAAATACCCGCATCCAGCATGGTTTCATCGATGGTGGCGGGGTCGAGTTTGCCCTCAACCGCCGCTTGTGCCAGTTTCCGGGCAGATTGAGCAATATCCCAGCGACCACCGTAGTCCGCCGCTATCACCAGGATGGCATCCCCCTCACAGGCAATGGATTCGGCCTCCTCAATGGCGCGCAACAGCCGCGGGCTGAAGCGCGCGCGATTGCCGATCACTTTCAGCACGACATTTTCCTTGGCCAACTGGCGGGCTTCCCGTTTCAGGTAGTTGTAAAACAAACCCATGAGAGCTTCAACTTCCTTGGGTGGCCTACGCCAGTTTTCACTACTGAAGGCAAACAGTGTCAGGACTTCCACGCCGTGCCCGCGACAGGCCGTCAATATGTCGCGAATGCGCTCGACCCCCGCCCTGTGGCCGGCGATACCCTGCTTACCCGCTTGCTTGGCCCAGCGATTGTTGCCGTCCATGATAATGCCGACATGGCGCAGGCTTTTGGCACTCAATTGTAAACCTCCGATGCTGAGCTCAAATCTCCATCAGATCCTTTTCTTTGGCGGCCAGCGCCGAATCGACGTCAGCCACGTACCTGTCGGTAATTTTCTGAATAGCTTCGTTGGCCCGGCGCTCATCATCTTCACTGATTTCCTTGTCCTTCAACAGGTCCTTGACCGTAGCCAGCGCGTCCCGGCGAATATTGCGCACGGATACACGAGCGGCTTCGGCTTCAGAGCGAGCCTGCTTGATGTAGCCCTTGCGGGTTTCCTCGGTCAATGCGGGCATCGGCAGGCGAATCAGCTCGCCCATGGTGGAGGGGTTGAGGCCCAGGTCGGACTTCATGATCGCCTTCTCGATTTCCGGCACCATGGATTTGTCCCAGGCGCTGATAGACAGGGTGCGCGCATCCAGCACCGAGACATTGGCCACCTGAGTAAGGGGGGTATCGCTGCCGTAATAGGAGACGCTGACGCCGTCCAGAATACTGGGATGAGCCCGTCCCGTGCGAATTTTGTTGAAGTTAACCGCCAGCACTTCCACGCTTTTCTTCATACGTTCTTCAGCGTCTTTCTTGATGTCGTTGATCATGAATTATTTTTCCTCTTCAATAAGAGTGCCTTCATTGCCGCCCACGACAATGTTCAGCAAGGCACCGGGTCTCCCCATCTGAAAGACCCGCACAGGCAGGCCGTGTTCCTGACACAGGCAAATGGCCGTCAAATCCATGACTTCGAGCTTTTCCGTGAGCACCTGATCATAGGACAGGCTCTCGTAACGGGTGGCCGTCGCGTCCTTCATGGGGTCGGCGGTGTAGACACCGTCAACCTTGGTGGCCTTGAGGACGATTTCGGCTTCCACCTCTATGCCCCGCAGGCAGGCGGCGGAATCGGTGGTAAAGAAGGGGTTGCCGGTGCCGGCGGAGAATACCACGACTTCGCCGGCTTCGAGCAGGCGAATGGCCCGCCGGCGATCGTAATGCTCCACCACGCCGCTCATGGGAATGGCCGACATGACATTGGATGAGATATTGGAACGCTCCAGCGCATCGCGCATGGCCAGTGCGTTCATGACAGTGGCGAGCATGCCCATGTGGTCGCCGGTGACGCGATCGAGGCCGGCCTTGTGCAATGCGGCGCCGCGGAACAGGTTGCCGCCGCCGATGACCAGCCCCACCTGAACGCCGATACCGACCAACTGGCCAATTTCGAGCGCCATCTTGTCCAACACCTTGGGATCAATTCCGAAGCCCTCGTCACCCATAAGCTGCTCGCCGCTGAGCTTGAGCAGAATTCGCTTGTATTTCCTGTCCCGAGGGCTGGGCATAACCTGATCTCCACGCAAAAAATTTGCAGAAGTTTAACAGCAAAAAGGCGGGAGATGCGACTCCCGCCTTTTGGATTTGCGCGCCCGTCGCAAGCGGCAGCCACGGAGCCAAATCGCTCCGCATGCCGCTTGCGATGGTGTCTGAAGGTTTACTGGCCCTTGGAAGCCGCGACCTGTGCAGCCACTTCGGCAGCGAAGTCATCGACCTTCTTCTCGATGCCTTCACCCACTTCAAAGCGCAGGAAGCTGACGACTTCAGCGCCGTTTTCCTTGGCCAACTGACCCACAGTCTGGTCGGGATTCTTGACGAAAGGCTGATCAAGCAGGCTGTTTTCCTTCAGGAACTTGTTGATGCGGCCGCCCATCATCTTCTCGACGATTTCAGCCGGCTTGCCTTCCATATCCGGTTGCGCCCGGATAATTTCCTTTTCCTTCTCAACCACTTCCGCCGGCATGTCTTCGCCGCGTACGACTTGCGGATTGACCGCCGCCACATGCATGGCGATATCCTTCGCCAACTCGGCATTGCCGCCGCTCAGCTCGGTGAGTACCGCGATGCGATTGTTGGAATGGACATAGGTGCCGACAACACCGGCCTCGATCAGTGCAACGCGGCGAACGCCGATGTTTTCACCAATCTTCTGCACCAGCGCCTCGCGGGCGGCTTCCAGTTCACCGGCCATGAGCGCGGCGACATCGGTCTGCTTTTCGGCAAAGGCCTTATCCAACACGCTGTTCACAAACGCCAGGAAGTTATCGTCGCGGGCGACGAAGTCGGTTTCACTGTTGACTTCCAGCAATACGCCGTAGCTGCCATCGTCCGCCACCCTGGCGGCAACCACACCCTCGGCCGCCGTTCGGTCAGCCTTTTTGGCGGCCTTGAGGCCACTATCCTTGCGCAGATTGTCAATCGCCGTCTCGATACTGCCGTCGGCTTCGACCAGCGCCTTCTTACATTCCATCATGCCGAGACCCGTGCGCTCGCGCAGCTCTTTTACAAGAGAAGCAGAAATTGCCATGACTTGTTTCCTCAGTTTACATTCGGTACTTAAAAAAAAGGGGGGCAACCCCCCATTTCATCTCGTGTTACGCGCCCCGCTGCCCAAAAGGCGCAATGCCAACGGGCAACAGGGCGGAAGGTCTGGCGCCCAAGCGGCCTTTAGCCTTCCTGAGCAGCGTCTTCGTCCACTTCCACGAATTCATCTTTGCTGGCGGGAGCCGAACCGGCTTCCTTGGCGCCTTCCAGGCAAGCATCAGCCATGGCTGATACATAAAGCTTGATTGCGCGAATCGCGTCATCGTTGCCCGGGATCACGTAGTCAACACCGGCGGGATCGCTGTTGGTATCCACCACGCCAATAACGGGAATACCCAGCTTGTTGGCTTCCTGAATGGCAATTCGCTCATGCTCGACATCGATGACAAAGAGCGCATCGGGCAAACCGCCCATGTCCTTGATACCGCCGATAGACAGCTCCAGCTTGTCCATCAGACGACGACGCATCAAGGCTTCTTTCTTGGTCAGCTTGTCGAAGGTGCCGTCCTGACTCTGGGTTTCCAGGTCACGGTAACGGCGGATGGAGGCGCGAATCGTCTTGTAGTTGGTGAGCATGCCGCCCAACCAGCGCTGGGACACATAGGGCTGTCCTGCGCGGATCGCCTGTTCCTTGATGGTCTTTTGTGCGGCGCGCTTGGTGCCCACGAAAAGGATTTTCTTCTTCTGGGCGCTCATCTTGTAGACGACATCCAGCGCCGAGTTGAAAGCGGGAACGGTTTTTTCCAGGTTGATGATATGAATCTTGTTGCGGGCGCCAAAGATA
>CAZEWY010000034.1:1170-23207 GCA_964515945.1 uncultured Cellvibrionaceae bacterium | reverse complement strand
CTTTTTACTTGCAGCTTGCAGCTTGCGGCTTGCAGCTTTTATATCTTCAATCTGACTCCGTCTTTGTCCCAGATCGCCTTGCCATCGGAAATCAATTCAAGCAGCTGATCCTCGCTAAGGGGGCGGGAGTAAAAAAATCCTTGAACCTGATCGCAACCGCGTTCAAGCAGCCAGGTCGACTGGCTTTTTCGTTCCACCCCTTCGGCGAGGACCTGGACTTTCATATTATGCGCGAGATCGATAATGGTTTGCGCGATGGCGGCATCGGATGAATCCTCATCCGAATCTATATCGTCGATAAAACTGCGATCAATCTTGAGTTTTTGAATCGGAAATCGTTTCAGGTACGCCAGCGAACTGTAACCGGTTCCGAAGTCATCAATGGCCAGTGACAGGCCCATGCTACTGAGCTCCGTCAGCGTCTCAATGGTTTCGGAGGCGTGGGCCATGGCGGAGGATTCGGTAATTTCCAGCTCCAGATATTGCGGTGGTAAACCGGTCTTTTTCAGAACATCGACAACCACTGTCTGAAAGTTTTTTTCCGTAAATTGTTTAGCCGAAAGATTCACGGCAATTTTGTTGAAGTTGATGCCTTCACCGAGCCAGTAATTGAAGCGCTCGCAGGCTTCGCGCAGGACCCACTCTCCCAGCGGCTCGATCAGCCCGGTTTCTTCCGCCAGCGGGATAAAATGCGCGGGTGAAATGGAACCACGGGTTTTGTGTGCCCAGCGCGCAAGCGCCTCAAGACCCACAATTTTTCCGGTGCGCAGGTCCACTTGCGGTTGGTAATGAACGCTGAGTTCACCCTTGTCGATGGCGCGGCGCAGGTCGTTTTCCAACAGCAGATAATTGACCGCCGTGTCGTCCATGGCGCGGGTGAAGAATTCGAAGCGATTCTTACCGGCCGCTTTGGCGTGATACATGGCCTGATCGGCGTGCTTCAACAACTGGTCCACGGCATTGCCGTCCTCGGGGTAGATACTGATACCGATACTTGCAGTACCGGCGATTTCATGACCCTGGATAATGACGGTTTGCGCGAGGCTGGCAAGCACGGCGTCGGCGAGCTTCTGGACATTTTCCCGGTTGTGCACATCTTCGAGCACCACCACAAATTCGTCACCGCCCAGGCGCGCCGTGGTATCGGTGGTACGAATAACCTGTTGCAGGTGTTTGGCGGCGTAACACAGGTAAGCGTCACCGGCGTCGTGGCCAAGGCTGTCATTGACCTTCTTGAAGCGGTCCAGGTCAATCAGCATGATGGCGACGCTGTCGCCGGTGCGTTTGGCGCGGGCAATGCTCTGGTGGACGCTTTCGTAGAAGAGTGAGCGGTTGGCAAGTCCCGTGAGCGGGTCGTGAAAGGCCACAAAATCCATTTGTTGCTTCTGATTGCGCAGAAAGTCTTCGTTTTCCTTGGTCTCGGTTACGTCCAGGCCTATCAGGCACTCGGCGTCACCATAATTTCCCCTGATCTGGATTTTCATCATCCGATAGGTGTGCTCACTGCCATCCTTGTGCCGGACTTCAAGCTCCCAATAGGCACTCTGATCATCCACGTCCGCCATCCGCGGCGCGGATTGGACCCGGCCGCCGACGACCGCCGGGAAAAGCTGGTCCCGCTGCTTGATGTCCCCGACCTGATCCGGCGCACCCATCAAGCGGGTGTGATGCTGGCTGACGGCCAGGACCTGTCCGTCCGGGTCGACAATGGAAAGCAGGATTGGCAACTGGCAAAGAAGACCACATATGAGGTCGATACGGTCTGAAACGGCCGTATCTCCGGCATCGGCGTGAGCGGCATCGAGCGAGTCACGGGTGAAGGCGGCGATCAACTCTGCTGTCGAGCTCTTATTGTTGTTGGACATAGGTAGATGCTACTGCCAGGGAGACTGCTTGGATTCCATTGCCGCATTGGCGGCTATTTCCTTAAATATAGTCGATTTGCCAGAGATGGCCAAGAAAAGAGCGAAGTCGCGCTTTTTTGTTAACCGTAATATTGTGTCAGGTCATTGCTGACCCAAGGATCTGGCCTCGGAGTCTTCCGGGGAACTGCGGTGTTGTGGGATTAAAAGTTAACCGGTTCACTATGAGGTGCACAAAAGACGTCCAAATCAGTCTTGCACGTGCGGAAATCGGGCTCGCGGCGCGAGCCCGGGGGGGCACTATTTCACGGACTCGCCGTGGGCCTGCTTGTCGGCGTGGTAGGAGGAGCGCACCAGTGG
Source organism: uncultured Cellvibrionaceae bacterium (assembly GCA_964515945.1). Classification (GTDB taxonomy): domain Bacteria; phylum Pseudomonadota; class Gammaproteobacteria; order Pseudomonadales; family Cellvibrionaceae; genus CAYQQJ01. The sequence goes on along the minus strand of CAZEWY010000034.1, from coordinate 20,985 downwards.
ACCGCAGGCGGCGTGGAGGAACCCCAGTTCCTTGGCGATAGCCGTGTATTCGTCAAACTCGGCCGGCTCCACGTAGCGGGAAACCGGCAGATGGTCCCGGGAAGGTTGCAGGTACTGGCCAATGGTGAGCATGTCGATCTGGTGCTCACGCATGTCCTTCATGACCTCGATAATTTCCTCTTTGGTTTCACCCAGCCCCACCATCAAACCGGATTTGGTCTTGACGTCGGGCCGACGTTCCTTGTACTTGCGCAGCAGTTCCAGGGACCATTTGTAGTTGGCACCGGGGCGGGACTGACGATACAGGCGCGGAACGGTTTCCAGGTTGTGATTGAAGACATCCGGTGGCGTTTGCTCAAGGATATCCAGTGCTATATCCATGCGCCCACGGAAGTCCGGGGTGAGAATTTCCACCTGCAACTGTGGCGACAGTTCCCGTGATTCGCGGATGCAGTCAGCAAAGTGCTGGGCGCCGCCATCGCGGAGGTCATCGCGATCCACGGAGGTGATGACAACGTACTTGAGCCCCAGCTCGGCGATGGCACTCGCCAGATGCTTCGGTTCCTCGGGGTCGAGAGGGTTGGGCTTGCCGTGGCCGACATCGCAGAAGGGGCAGCGGCGGGTGCAGATTTCACCCATGATCATAAAGGTGGCGGTGCCGCCGCCAAAGCATTCAGCCAGATTGGGACAGTTGGCTTCCTCGCAGACGGTAGCGAGGCCATTCTTGCGCAGCAGTTTCTTGATCCGGTCCACTTCTGGCGATGCCGCCACGCGCACGCGGATCCAGTCGGGCTTGCGCAGCAGCGCGTCACTGGCAATTACCTTGACGGGAATACGCTCGACCTTGTCGGCATCGCGAAGCTTTTCGCCCTGTTTCAGACGGCGGGTGCGTTTTACCGGTAGTGATTCAGTCATGGAAATCTCTTGAATTGGCTTGAATTGGGATGTCGGGCTGGACTCGAAGCCGTCAGTGAACAAGCGGATCCTGATGCACAGGCTTAATCGAAGCTGGTATCCCGGTGAATTTGCAACGCCAAGGCATCAGCAAACAGCCTTGTGAAGTCCTCTGCAACCGCGTGCAGATCCGGCGCGGGATTCAGTAGATCGCGCAGCTGGGTCATTTGCAGGCCATTATACCCGCATGGGTTGATCCGCTGAAATGGTTCCAGGTCCATATCCACATTAATCGCCACACCGTGGAAGCTGCAACCTCGCCGGACTCTCAAACCCAGGGATGCAATCTTGCGGGCATCGACGTAAACGCCCGGAGCATCGGGCCTGGCGGTAGCGGCTATGCCGGCTTCCGCCAGGAGCGCAATGATCGTGTTTTCCAAGTGGTTCACCAGGTCCCGTACACCCAGTTTCAGTCGTCTCAGGTCCAGCAGTGGATAGGCCACCAGTTGGCCCGGGCCGTGGTAGGTCACCTGCCCGCCGCGATCCGATGCCACCAGCGGAATATCGCCCAAATCCAGCAGGTGCTCGGGCTTGCCGGCCTGGCCCTGGGTGAAGACCGGCGGGTGCTCAACCAGCCATAGTTGGTCGCCATCGCCGGCGCCGCGCCTGTCGGTAAAATCCCGCATGGCCTGCCATACGGTCTGGTACTGGCACAAACCCAGGTTGCGGATCAGCAGGCTCGGGGGAGAAATCTCGGTCACGACGTCAGTCACAGTCAGGGCGGCGGAATGTTTAAAGCACCATGCGAACCAGCGGCTGGCGTTTCAGATCCTCGAACAGCGCCTTGAGCTGGGCTTCCCCGGTGGCGGTAATTTTCACTGTCACCGAACAATAGCGGCCGTTCTTGCTGTCGCGAATGGTCGCGCCGCTTCTGTCAAAACCGGGGGCGTGGATCTCCACGGCCTCCAACACCAGGCGTTCATAATCTGGCGATGCTTCGCCGACGATCTTGATGGGGTAATTCTCGCAGGGAAACTCGATTCTGACGGACGAGGTGTCCGTCAGATTGATTCCGTTGCTGCTCACATCAAGGTCTCTGCCGTCGCTTCTGCTCATAGCCCTTTCCCATAAACCTAGTCAAACAGCCCCATAAAGAAGAGACGAATCGAATCCCACAGGCGCGCGAAGAAGCCGGACTGCTCCACGTCGGCCTGTGCCACCAGTTCGGCGGTGGCCAAGGTTTCGTCGTTGAGGGTGACTACCAACTCGCCCAGTACCTGGCCCTTTTCGATGGGAGCCTTGATAACCTCATCAATCGAAGTTTCCGCTTCCAGATTTTCATGGGCACCGCGCGGGATGGTGACAACGATGTCCTCGCGCAGACCGAGATCCAGCTGATTGGTTTTGCCGTGCCAGATGCGGGTAGTGGTAATGGTGTCGCCGGCCTCATACAGCTTGTGGGTCTTGTAGTAGCGGAAGCCGTAGGACAGCAGCTTCTTCGCTTCCCGGGCGCGGGCGTCGTCGGAACTGGTACCCAGCACCACGGCGATCAGGCGCATGCCCTCCCGCTCGGCGGAGGCCACCAGCCCATAACCCGCTTCCGCGGTGTGGCCGGTTTTGATGCCGTCTATTTCGTCATCGAGAAACAACAGCTTGTTGCGGTTGGCCTGATTGATACCGTTGTATTCGAAGTATTTCTGGGAATAGATGCCATAGTGTTGCGGGTGATCGTGAACCAGGGCCTCAGCCAGAATGGCCAGATCCCGCGCCGTGGACACATGGCCGTCGGCGGGCCAGCCAGTCGCGTTTTCAAAATGGGTATTGGTCATGCCCAGCAGTTGCGCCTGCTGGTTCATGATGTCGGCAAAGGCGCTTTCGGCACCGGCAATATGCTGAGCCAGGGCAATGGATGCATCGTTGCCGGACTGGATAATCACACCGCGCAGCAGATCAATAACCGGCACCTGGGTATTGGGCTCCAGAAACATGGTGGAACTGCCACTGACCGTGCCCCCACGGCGCCAGGCGTCTTCACTGATGGTGACCAGATCCGTTTCCTTGATGCGTCCGGATTCGATTTCCTCGGACACGATGTAACTCGTCATCATCTTGGTCAGGCTGGCCGGCGGAAGCTGCTGATCCGCATTTCTTTCAACGATGACCCGCATGGAATCCGCATCCATTAGAATGTAGGCCTTGGCGGCCAATTCTGGCGGCGCGGGAATAATGATCTGAGCGCTGGCGGGCAGTGCCTGAACGCCCAGCACAATCAAAGCGATCGCCATCATGCGGGAATAGTTGTCTTTACAGATGTTTTTCAGGGAGACGGAGAAAGCCGTTTTCAGAGACATTTGTGATGACACCAATTTTGTGGGTTGATGGATTGTGGCAAAGGCTACGGATCGCCGCGGACGACCGCCAAACTCATTAAAGCTTTCTATTGTAGCAGCTTTGCCGGCGGCCCGAGGGCGGATGGCTACTCGTAGACCACGTGAGGCTCGGACAGCTCGGCGTCGAGCAGCTTTTGCCGCAGCGCCATGAGATCCAGATTGTTCTGGAACGGACCAATGCGCACCCGCACAAGATCGTCATGGGCGGCAGTGTTGAGCACTATCGGATAATCTGTCAGCTGGCTCAGGCGCGCCTGCAGTGCTCGCGCCGCCGGCTCCGAGCCGAAGGCGCCAACCTGCAGAAAAGTGTTTTCCGGTACGGCATAACCCGCCGGGTTTTCGGGCGCAGGCGCTTTCGCGTCGCCCCCAATCGCACCATCAGTGGCTGTCTGGCCGACTGAGGGCGCGGACGCGATTATCGGACCCGGCTCACCCATGGGAATATATTCAACGATCACTGGCGCCGTTCCCTGTGCCAGGAAACCCAGTTTCTTGGCGCCGGTGTAGGTGAGATCGATAATGCGGCCGCCGTGGAAGGGGCCGCGGTCATTGATCCGCACTATCACGGATTTGCCGTTGTTGCGGTTGGTCACACGCACATAGCTGGGAATTGGCAGGGTCTTATGGGCGGCGGTCATGCCGTACATATCATAAATTTCACCGTTGGCGGTGCGCCGGCCGTGAAACTTGGTGCCGTACCAGGAGGCGATCCCTTCCTGGCGGAACCCCTGGGTGTCATCCACGAGGTGGTAGGTCTCCCCCAGAACCGTGTAGGGATTGCTGTTTCCGGCAAGGGTACGCGGCTCGAATCGCGGGATTGCATTGGCGATGTGACTGACATCGAAATCCCGGCCTGGGCCTCCGTCCTCAACCACAACCGGTCCGGGGGCAGCACAGCCGCCCACGATCACTGTCAGGATTATTGGCACAGTCACGCCCGCCAGCAGACGCCACCTCGGGAATTTCACATTGACCTCGCTTGTTTGCCTGTTAGGGTTTGTTTTATTGAGCTACTTGTTGACCAGTTTTGACGCCTGCATGACGGTCTGACGCCGATCCGCGATTTCCCGACTGAGTTCCCAGACCGCCCGCGCATAAAGAGGGCTGCGGTTGTAGCGGGTAATCACGTAAAAGTTCTGGAAGCCGAGCCAGAACTCCTGTCCCTCCCGGCTTTCGAAACTCAGGGGAATGGCTTTGCGCGACGGGTCCGCATATACGGCATCGAAACCGGCGCGGCTCAATTGCTTCACGTTAAAATGCGGTTTCTTCACCTGGTTAACCAGCTGCTTTGCGTAATCCTCCGCCACGCGGGCGGGAATCATAACCTCCGCCCCTGCCTGCCAACCGTGCACCTTAAAATAATTGGCGACACTGCCGATAGCGTCGACCGGATTGGTCCAGATATCAACCGATTGGTCGCCATCGAAATCCGTCGCATAGGCTCTGTAGCTGCTGGGCATAAACTGACCGTAACCCATGGCACCGGCATAGGATCCTTTAAGCAGCAAGGGGTTCTGTTGCTGTTCCCGCGTGAGCAACAGAAATTGCTCCAGTTCCCTGCTGAAAAAATCGGCGCGGGGCGGGTAATCAAATCCCAGTGTCGCCAGTGCATCCAGAACCCGATAGCTGCCGGTCACCGAGCCGTAGCGGGTTTCGACGCCGATGATGGCGACTATGATCTCGGGGGATACGCCAAACGTTTCTTCAGCCCGCGCCAGCGCATCCTGATGTTGCCGCCAAAAGGCGACGCCACCGCTGATGCGCTGGTCATCCAGAAAGATTTCGCGGTACTGGTACCAGGGCTTGCTCTTTTCCGCGGGCCGGGCGATAGCGTCGAGTATCGACTGCTGGCGATTCGCCTTGCCGAGAAGTGCCGCGACCTTGTCCGCCTCAAAACCATGTTGCTCGGCCATGCGCTGTGCGAATGCCCGCACCTGCTGGGTGCCGGCATAGTCGCCGGCCAGAACTGTGCAACTCGCAACGCTGATTATCGCTATGAAAGAAGCGGCCAAAAACTTGAACGCATATCCCGGTTTTGAAAAGATCATTTAGAAAAAACCTTAACTTTTTCATTTTTTGCGTCGGGTTACGCCGCTTCGCGGCTAACCCGACGGTGCTTGTCGCTTGTCGCTAAATAGTAACCCGTCGCTTATCGGTGGCGACGGCCATCAGGATGCCGAAGCTGACCAGAATGGTGACGAGGGATGTGCCGCCGAGACTGACAAGGGGCAAGGGTACACCAACCACCGGCAATAAACCGGCGACCATGCCAATGTTTACAATGACGTAAACGGAAAAAGTCAGAGTGATGCTTCCCGCCAATATCCGGTTAAAGGTATTTTGTGCGTTCATGGCGATAACCAGGCCGCGACCGATAAGCAACAGATAAAGACCCAACAGCAACAGCACGCCCAGTAGACCGAATTCCTCGGCGAGCACGGCAATAATGAAGTCGGTGTGGCTTTCCGGCAGAAAATCCAGATGCGACTGGGTGCCGTTGAGCCAGCCCTTGCCATAGAGACCGCCGGAACCTATGGCCGTTTTCGACTGAATGATGTTCCAGCCGGCACCCAAGGGATCCGCTTCCGGATGCAACAGCGTGAGTACCCGCTGCTTCTGGTAGTCGTGCATGACAAAGTTCCACATGGGCCAGAGACTGGCCAGTATCACCAGCAGTGTCCCTATCACATATCGCCACGGTAATCCGGCCAGGAACAACCCGATAAGGCCCGACGCCGCCACCAGAATGGCGGTACCCAGGTCCGGCTGTTTGACGATGAGTGCCGCGGGCAATCCGATAAAGGCAAGGCAGACGACCACATGCCGAAAACGCGGTGGCAGCATGCGTGTGGAGAAATAGGAGGCAACCATCATGGGCACCGCGACTTTCAGTATTTCGGCCGGCTGAAAACGGATAAAACCGAGACTGATCCAGCGCTGGGCGCCCTTGGCGCCCACGCCCAGCACCAGGACGAGTGCCAGGAGAATAACGCCGCCCAGGTAGAACCAGATCGCCCAGCGTTGAAACAGGCGCAGGTCGAATTGTGCCGCCACTATCATGCCGATATAGGCGATGGTGAAAAAAGCCCCCTGCCGCTTGATATAATACTCACTCTGCCCGCCGCCACTGTAGAGCACAATCAGGCCGTAGGCGGTGAGCAACAGCAACCCCAGCAAAAGTATCGGATCCAGGTGCAGACGCTGCCAGAAACCACTGCCGCGGCTGAAGTGCTGGTGTGAATCCGGCAGGCGCCGCAAAAAATCCTGATTGTAATGTCGCATCAGTTATCCAGCCCCATATAGGCGTCCAGCATGGCGCGAGCGACATCCGACGCCCCGTGTTCGCCATTTTCGATGATGACGGCCACGGCGATGCGCGGGTCTTCCACGGGCGCATAGCCGATGAAGAGGGTGTGGTCGCGGTGGCGCTCGGCGAGTTCCTCGCTGTCATAGCGCTCGTCCTGGGCAATGCCCACCACCTGTGCCGTGCCCGTCTTGCCGGCCATGGTGTAGCCGAGGCCACGAGCCATGCTGTGGGCGGTTCCGCGAATGCCGTGAACCACGTCCTTCATGGCTTCCAGCACATAATCCCAATGATCGTCGGACGCCTCAACCCTGTTGATGACCTCCGGTTGCGTGGGCGTGACGCCCACCCGCTCCACCAGACGCGGCTTTTTGTGAACACCTCGCGACGCGAGGGTTGCCACCATCACGGCCATTTGCAGGGGTGTGGCAAGGGCAAAGCCCTGGCCAATGCTGACGTTGAGACTGTCGCCGGGGAACCAGGGGAGACGACGGTCTGCCTGTTTCCATTCCCGGGATGGCCAGAGGCCGGGGCGCTCGGCGGGTATATCGATACCGGTTCTTGTGCCCAGACCGAACTGGCTGCCAAAGCGGTGAATGATATCAATACCCATGTCATTGCCCAGGCGGTAGAAGAACACATCGCAGGACTGGGTGATGGCCTCGTGCAGATCGACGTTGCGCCCATGGCCGCCCCGCTTCCACTCCCGATACAGACGGTCTTCGCCGGGCAACTGGAAATAGCCGGGGTCGTAGATACGGGTTTGAGGCGTGATGAATCCGGTCTTGAGTCCTGCCAGACCGATCATCGGCTTAACGGTGGAGGCCGGCGGATACTGGCCCTGGATGCTGCGGTTGTAGAGCGGCAAGTCCAGAGATTCTCTCAATTGCTGATAGTCTTTGTAGCTGATGCCGGTGACAAACAGGTTGGGATCGTAGCTGGGGGCACTGACCATGGCGAGCACACCACCGGTTTTCACATCAATGGCCACCACCGAACCCCGACGACCACGCAAGGCGTCGTAACCGGCTTGTTGCAGCCGCGCGTCCACATACAGATGCAGGTCCTTGCCCGGTTCTGGCGCCGTGCGCTCCAGTACGCGCAGAACCCGCCCATGAGCATTGGTTTCGATATGCTCATCGCCCACCTGACCAAGAAGCTCCATCTCGTAGGATTTTTCCAATCCCACCTTGCCAATACTGTGGGTGCCGCTGTAACGGTTGTAGGTTTCGGCATCAAAGGAGCGCAACTCCTGCTCGGTGATGCGACCGGTGTAACCCACCACGTGGGCAAACAGATCGCCGAGGGGATAGTAGCGCACCAGTTGCGCGCCCACTTCGACGCCTTCGAGCCGGTACTCATTGACCGCTATGCGGGCAATGTCCTCTTCGGTGAGCTGGTACTTGAGTGGCACGGCCTCGAAGGGTCGGCGGCGCTGCGTCAAAGCTTTGCGGAAATCCGCCACGTCATCATCGCTGATTTCCACCAGTTCCCGCAGGGCATTGATCGTGGCTGGCAGATCATCAATACGTTCACGCACCAGCGACAGGGTAAAGCTGGGGCGATTGTCCGCGAGCAGTACGCCGCGTCGGTCATAGATAAGCCCCCGCGTGGGCGGTACCGGCTGCACGTGAATGCGGTTGGCGTCGGCCTGGGTGACAAAATCCTTGTGGTGCATGATCTGCAGGTAATAAAAGCGCCCGATCAACACGCCGAACAACACCGTCAGAATGACCGCGGACGCGAAAACCCGACGCGCAAATAATCGCGCCTCGTGGTGGTGGTCCTTGAAATGGAGCAGGTCAGTTACGACCCCGGGAAACGGCATAGCACTTTATTAGTTGGACTCAGTTGGTCGAACTCAGTTTGAACGAAAAGACTGCAAGCATAAACCACAGCGGAAATTCTGTGGAAGTTGGCGACGCAAGTCATTCCATGAATCATTTGTGGTCACTTATGATAAGGATGATTCTGAAGGATAGTCCACGCTCGGTAGATCTGCTCAATCAAAACCACCCGCACCAATGGATGCGGCAGTGTCAGTGCCGACAGGGACCACTTCTGCTGGGCCCGGGCCAGGCAATTGGCCGCCAGGCCGTCGGGGCCACCAATTAACAAGCTGAGGTCCCGGCCGGACATGCGCCAGTTTTCCATGTGCCGCGCCAGTGCTTCGGTACTCCAGGCTTCGCCTTCGACATCCAGCGCCACCACATGATGGCTGGCGGGAATGGCCGCCAGCATGTGCTGACCTTCCTGTTCAACCGCTTCGCGGCTGGAATTCTTCTTGCCGCGCCCACCGAGGGGCAACTCCACCAACTTGGGGTGCAGTTCCCTGGGCAGGCGCTTGGCGTATTCCTGATAACCCTGCTGCACCCAGCCCGGCATTTTGCCGCCCACGGCCAGCAGCTGTATGCGCACGAATCAGACCGAGCGGCTGGCGGGCGGGATGGACCACAGCTTTTCCAGCTCGTAAAAGCTGCGCGTGCTGGACTGCATCACGTGAACAACCGTGTCTCCGAAATCCACCAATACCCATTCGCCGGTTTCCATACCCTCGACACCCAGCGGCTGAAACCCCTGTTTCTTGGCTTCCTCGACCACGTTGCCGGCGACGGATTTTACATGGCGGCTTGAGGTACCGCTGGCGATCACCAGATGGTCGGTTACGTCACTCAATTCGGTGACGTCTATATTGACGATTTCCTTGGCTTTCACGTCTTCCATCGCTTCCACGATGATGGCATTCAAATCTTTACTCATGCATTAACTCAAGTGTGTGACTCAGGAATAGAGTCTATGTTGGACAATGTAGGTGCAGATGGCATCCGGCACAAGATATCGCGGGGCAAGCCCCGCCCTTGCCCCGGCACGCAGATCCGAGGAGGCGATGTCCTGCTGGGTGGTGGCCAGATGGACCAGGCCACCCGCGGCTGAATCGCGCAGGTTTTCGACTCTGGTTTGCCGATTGCGTACCCAGTCCGCGACGGGGCCACTGGCCGGCAATAGTGCACCCGGTCGCCCCACCACCGCCAGGTGGGCGTGCTCGCCCAGTTCCCGCCATCGGTGCCAGCTGTCGAGGCTGGCCATGGAATCCATGCCCAGCAGCCAGACCAGCGCGGCATCCTGCCCTAAGTCGTTGCGCAAATCCAGTAATGTCTCAATGGTGTAGGACGGCCTGTCCCGTCGAAGTTCCCGCTCGTCAAGCTGCCACGAGGGCTGATCCCCAATCGCCAGGCGCAACATGTCGAGCCGTTGGGACGGCGAAGACTCGGGCTGATCCTTGTGGGGAGGGATGTAGCAGGGCAGCAGCCGCACCGAATCCGCCTGAAGTGCCGCCGCCGCTTCCCAGAGAACCCGCAGATGACCGTTGTGCACGGGGTCAAAGGTGCCGCCGAAGCACAGGTGCAGGGGTCGCCGATTCGGGGTCACAATGCAGCGGGCTCAGACACGTATATGCCCGTCACCCAGGACCACCCACTTCTGCGACGTCAGGCCTTCCAGGCCGACGGGGCCGCGGGCGTGGATCTTGTCCGTGGAAATGCCGATTTCGGCGCCGAGGCCGTATTCGAACCCATCGGCGAATCGCGTGGAGGCATTGACCATCACCGAACTGGAGTCCACTCCCGTGAGGAAGCGGCGGGCACGGGTATAGTTCTCGGTGACTATGGCTTCGGTGTGGCCGGAACTGTAGCTGGCGATATGCTCCATGGCCTCATCCACACCAGAGACAACGCGGATGGACAGAATGGGCGCCAGATATTCCGCCTGCCAGTCGGCTTCGGTGGCCGCGCCAGCCTCAGGCAGAATCTGCCGAGTCCTGTCGCAGCCGCGCAGTTCCACTCCCTTTTCGCCATAGGCTTCAGCCAGACGCGGCAGTATGGCGGCCGCCTGACTCTCCGCCACCAGCAAAGTCTCCATGGCATTGCAGACACCGTAGCGGTGAGTTTTGGCATTGAGGGCAATATTGAAAGCCTTGTCGAGATCGGCATCGTCATCGATATAGACATGGCAGATACCGTCCAGGTGCTTGATCACCGGTACCCGGGCGTCCCGTGATATACGCTCGATCAGACTCTTGCCGCCCCGGGGAACTATGACGTCCACAAACTCCGGCATGCTGATCAGGGCACCGACGGCTTCGCGATCGGTGGTATCCACTACCTGTACCGCCGTGACCGGCAGCCCGACCTGTTCCAGGCCCGCGGCGACGCAGCGGGCAATGGCGCGGTTGGAGCGAATGGATTCGCTGCCGCCGCGCAAAATAGCGGCATTGCCGGATTTCAGACACAGGCTGGCGGCATCAATGGTCACGTTGGGGCGGGATTCATAAATAATGCCCACCACGCCCAGAGGCACGCGCATTTTTCCCACCTGAATGCCGCTGGGGCGGTATTTCAGATCGGTAATCTCGCCGCAGGGGTCAGGCAGATCCGCCACCTGGCGCAACCCTTCGATCATGGCGTCGATGCGCGCGGGCGTCAGTTCCAGGCGGTCCAACAGCGCCGCATCGAGGCCCTTTTCGCGGCCAGCGGCCATATCCCGCGCATTCTCCGCGGCCAATTGCTCGCGGGTCTCGTGCAATGACTCACCAATGGCGCGCAAGGCGGCATTCTTTTGGCCGGCACTGGCGGCGGCCACCACTCGGGATGCGGCGCGGGCCTGGCGACCGAGATCATTCATGTAATCGAGAACTGTCATTATCCGGGGATTCTCCCTGGTTATATTGGAAATTGGATTCTGCCCGGCATTATACCCGCAGGACATTTTTTATTCAGTGGCTTAAGCTGGTTCGTGCTGCGCCTGCTCGGCAACAAAATGCTGCCGGGAGTAGTGGATGCGCTCGGCAATGGTCATGCGCATCGGGTGGGCGATGGTTTCAACCAGCCGGAGACGGGGCAGCAAGCCGCAGCCATTGGCCACCTGAATACTCAGTCCCGGCCGCGCATTGAGTTCCAGCAGCATGGGCCCCTTGTCCCGGTCCAGCACCAGATCCACGCCCAGATAACCCAGGCCGGTCATGTCGTAGCAGGCGCATGCCAGTTCCAGCAGCTCTGACCACTGGGGCACTTGCAGGGTCAGCAGATCCTGACCGGTATCCGGATGCACCTGAATCGGCTTGTCCTGGCGCACGGCTCTGACCGCCCTGCCGCTGCTGATATCGATGCCGACCCCCACCGCGCCCTGATGCAGGTTGGCCTTGCCGTGGGAGGCCGCGCAGGATAACCGCATCATCGCCATCACCGGGAAACCGCGAAATACGATGATGCGCATATCGGGCACACCTTCGAAGCTGAAGCGATGGAAGATGGGATCCACCTGAATCAGGGACTCGATCACCGCCACGTCCGTCGCGCCACCCAGGGAAAACAGGCCGGCCAGAATATTGGAGGCATGCCGCTGAATATCCGCCAGTTCCAGAAGCTGCCCGTTGGAGCGGCGCATGCTGCCATCCTCCGCCCGGCTGACCACCAGAATACCCTTGCCGCCGGATCCCTTGGCCGGTTTCATACAGAAGGACGGCAGAGCGGCCAGCAGCCTGCCGAGGGCGATTACATCGTGCTGATTGTCCACCACACCCAATAACTCCGGCGTGCGCACCTGATGCTCCAGAGCCAGGCGCTTGGTTTTGAGCTTGTCGTCCACCAGGGGAAACAGGCCGCGATCATTGTAGCGACTGATATAGGAGATGTTGCGCCGGTTCATACCCATGATGCCCAGACGGGCAAGGTCACGGAATGGCAGGTAGCGGTTGATCAGTGAAATCATGGGTGTCCTGAAATGCTTGTGAAATCATGGATGTCCTGAAATGCTTCGATTTACTGTGCGCATGGAATCCGTTTGTGATCAGGAGAGAGCTTTCGAAAACGCATAAATACGTCCCTGTAGCTCCGACGTGCATGGACGCACTAATGCCGCGATGGCAGGATGCCAGAGAGCGGCCACACGGCATCTCGGCAACTGCGTCCTGCGTTGCTCTAACTTCCGCCATCCATGGCGGTCGCCTGCCGCGAGGGTTTCGAAAGCTCTCTCCTGATCACAAACTCGCTCGGCAACCTCGATTGGCCTTTTTGGCCGCCGCCGAACCGTTTCTTGCTTAATCGTCAGCGCGCTTGAGCAACGGCCGGAAAAGGCGCAACTCCAGCAAACGGTAGCCCGTATAGTTGCCCAAAGGTTCGGTAAACGTCGCGACCAATCGGCAGGAAAGCCGATTTGCACAGCCGAAGGCTGCCCGCAGGGTGCAGCACACGGATGTGCTGCATGAATCATCCCTGTAGACTCCATCACAAGGTCTCGACAACTGCTCCTGCGTTGTTCTACCTTCCGCCATCCATGGCGGTCGCCTCTTGTGACGGTTGCCGAACCTTCACCCTGCGCAGCCCCAGTTGCTTTGAGTGAAGACATTTTTATCTTTAACGCCCGATCACCCGTTATTGTCTCCGCAGAAGGGGGCCTCGAGGAAAAGAATGACTTACTATGCCCATCCGAGGTGATTCGGGGAAGGCTTTCCGAAACCCTCACGAGAGGGACCTCGTGGGGGAGTCTACAGGGACGTATTTACGACGTTTTCGGAAAGCCTTCCCCGAAGCGCCGGGTACCTTCTTACGAAGACATCAACTGCGCTTCAGCAATGGCCGAAAACGCCGCAATTCCAGCAAGCGGTAGCCCGTGTAGTTGCCCAGCAGCAGCACCAGCGCCATCAGTATCAACTGCAACCCCAGGAAATTGAAAGTCAGGTGCCGTACCCAGTCATTACTCATCACCAGAAACGCCAGCACCGCCACCAAAAGCGATCCACCGCCCTGGGCAAGCACTTCCCGCGGACCTTCTTCCTCCCACAGAATCGACATACGCTCAATGGTCCAGGATAGAATGATCATGGGGAAGAAAGTGATCTTGAGGCCCTCCGACAGCCCCAACTGGAACGCCAGCACCGTGAAGACCGCGATGATGATGATCACCGAAATAATCACGGCGGAAATGCGCGCAATGAGCAGGAGGTTCAACCGGGATAAATACGCCCGGATCATCAGGCCCGCCCCGACAATCAAGATAAAACCGATCAGTCCGGTAACCAGGGTGGTCTGAATAAATGCCATGGCAATCAGCACTGGCATAAAGGTGCCCGAGGTCCGCACCCCAACGAGAATCCGCAGCAGCGCCACCACCATCACGCCCACCGGAATCGACAGGATACCCTTGAACAGCGCCTGCTCGGACAGGGGCAGACTGTGGATCGAGAAATCCAGCACCCCGGGTTCCGCCAGCAGTCCCTCCTCCAACATGGTGCGTACCGGCACCTCCTGGTCGATCATAGAGAAGCCGATGGTCGAGTTGCGTCCGCCGACGAGGTCCAGGGAAGGTCCGGAAAAGTATTCCCACATCAGCTGATTGGGCTTGCGCCCCTGTTCTCCGGTCGCGGGATTGAAGAGCCGGTACTCATTGCCCTGGAAGACCTGCAAATAAACTTGCAGCGGCTGCCGGCGGCGCCCGTCTTCCAGTTCCAGCACCAGAACTTCCCGGGCCGGCGTCCCCGCCCGGTGCAGCAGGTCCACCAGCCAGGCGGATCGGCGTTTGACCTGGGCCAGCAGCTGCGCGCTTTGCTCCTGGCTGTTGAACTCGCCAATCAGCTCGCGCGCCAGGGTATAGCTGTCGGCGGACCGGCGGCGGGCGTTCTGCAACAATTCCGCTGCCGCCGTCGCGTAAGGGCCGTTGTGGGCCTGGGTTACCAGGTCCGGTGGCGTGGCAAACTGGTCATCGGCGGTTTCGGGGTTAACCAGCATATCGACCTGATAGTAGAGCGTCTGCGGCCCGACTGCCCGGCGAATGGACCACTCGGCGCGCCGGCCCTCGCCATTGTCGATAAAACTCAGGCCGTAGCCGGGACTGGCCGTGTGCTCTCCCACGCGCTCGAAACCCGGCTGCGTATCGGGCACGGCAAAATTGACAATGACCGGGTCGCCCAGGGCCATGAATTCGATCTTGGCTTCAATGGACCAGATTTGCCGCTTTTCACCCGGCAACCAGGGTACATCAAAGGCAACGTGCCGATGCCAGGTAAGAAGGCTGCCAGCGATTATCAGAAGGACAACCAACAGGTAAAAAGGTGTGCGGCGGCGTGGCTTCATTCAGATTTAACACTTTTTTTCGCGCTTTCTTTCACGCTTTCTTTCGGGGGAACAGGATGATCTGGAACATATTTAGGCTGGGTGAATTTCCGTGCAACATCCACCAGGGCGACGTCTCGCAGGAAATTGCGCCCCAGCAGAATCGGGTAGAGCATGTCTTCCCGGTTGGTGAGGCTGAACTCCGCCCCGTCGATAAAATCCCCCAGACGCACCGTCAGGCGCACCACCGGTCGCCGCTCCAGTTTATCACTCGACGCCTGCCGAACCTGCACGTATTTTACCAGGGGTACTTCATAGAGGTCGCCGCCGTCGGGGTGATCCTCATCGGGCACCCGAAAGCGGATCCACTCGCGGCCATCGCGTTCGAACGGCAGCAATTCGGTGGCACTCAGGGACGACGAGAGTGCGCCGGTATCAATTCTCGCCTTCAGGTTGCGTTTGAGTAGGTCCACCCAGACCCATTCATTGCGCCCGACTATCTGCTTGCTTTCGACCGCAGCCCCGACGCCTGCAACTGTCTCCGACGAACGCTCGGGACGTCCGGCGGTGCCCTTCTCCGCCACCGCCTCCTTGCTGGACCCCGAAAGTTGCGCCGCGAGTTGCCTTGTACGCCGATCAATTTTTTCCAGTGCGCTGGACAGTTCCTCCTGAGATTCCGCCAGGTGCGCCAGAAACTCCTCCTGCATGTCCATGCGTTCCGATTGCTGTTCCAGCAATTGAATGGTGCTTTTCTGGCTGGCTTGCAGGTCCCCCGTCAGCAGCGGCGAACAGCCCATAAGGCCGCAGAGAATAAGGAGAACAGAGAGTGTTTTTGGATTCATTGGCCGATTCGTGAGCTTTGAGTACGGGTATTAAATACAGGTATTAAGTACAGGCAAAAGTACAAGTAAATCCGGTCAAGGGGGTTCCCCCCGAGGCGCAGAGACGAGGATAATACCAGCCTTCCATGGCTTTTGCCGATCTGCCCGCAAATTCAGTCGGCGGCAACACCACAAACCATTCAAGCTGGAGTTTTAATTTATGCTACGCGGAGTCATTTTTGACCATGATGGCACACTGGTCGATACCGAAAAACAACATTACCGCGTATGGAACCAGCTTCTCAACAGTCTCGGTCATCACCTGTCAGAGGACGAATATGTGCGCGAGCACAGCGGCGTTCCCACCATCGGTAGTGCCGCCTGCCTGGTGCGGCGCTTCAACCTGCCAATGACGCCGGAGCAACTCAGCCATATCAAGGAAAAGCAACTTCAGGCACAGACGGAAGCATCCACACTGATGCCGGGCGCGCGGGAAATTCTGCTTCACCTTCACCAGCAACGGGTTCCCATGGCCGTTGCTACCGGTGCCCGTTTGCTGGAAGTGGAACGCAACCTGCACAACCATCAGCTGCATTCACTGTTTCAGGCGGTGTGCAGCTCAAGCCATGTTGAGCGCAACAAGCCGGCGCCGGATGTCTACCTGCTGGCGGCTGAAAAACTGAAGTTGGAACCGGCCGAATGTCTGGCGGTGGAAGATACAATCACCGGTATGCGCGCGGCCCTGGCGGCAGGCATGCAGTGCGTTGTTATCCCCAGCGCGGACACAGGGCAGGATTTCAGCGCTGCCACACATGTTATGCGCGATCTCGAAACCCTGTTGCACTGGTGCAGCGGCACGCTGATCAAACCAGTAATGGCCGAAGCCTGAACCATTACCCGATAATTGTCGTCTGAGACTGCATTGCGCGGCATCCGTTCAGTGTGTTCGGAGCCGGACTAGCGAGAGAGACATTGAGAGAAGGTAAAAGACTTTGTTGAAACCAATAGTGAGAAGTGTGCGAGTAGGCCAGTTCGTGGTCGCTGTCTGTGTTTTCACCTACGCGGCCCTGATGCCGGCGTCCATGCTCAGAACAGAGCAGGCCGACTCTACGCTACATTTCGTGGGCAATTTCCTGCTCTTCCTGTCCGCCTGGCTGGCATGCTACGGCCGCTTTAACATAGGCGTGGTTTTGCTGGGTCTGGTGCCCTACTCCCTGGCCATTGAGCTGGCGCAATGGCTGGCCCCCAGCCGTTTCGTCGACAGCCGCGACATGCTCGCCAACGGCCTGGGCCTGGCGACAGGCGCGGTGGTTGCCCTGGCGGCTGATCGCATGCTGGTGCGGCTGCCCCGGTTGCGCTCCTATCTGACCAAGCACTGAAGTCCTAAAAATCAGACCTGGGGAGAGGTCACTGAAACAGCCTACCCCTGCATCAGCCGTTCGGCTGGCATGGCATCACCCATGCGCACCCGTTTATTTATTGCTACAGCCCAATTTCAATCATTTATAATCATTTATTTGCAATATATTGCAAATATGGATTATCGTTAGCACATCCGATCCTTCCTCCACACGCCGCTTCCGCTGGTCATGCCCTAAGCGCTAGACCCGAGTCTACAACAGGAGAAATTTTATATGCAGTCACGATGGATCCTTTTCCTATATGTATTTATGGGCACACTGATGCTCGGCCAGCATGCCTGGTCAAATGAATTGCGTCCTCGCCACCTGTTCGTTGCGGGAGACTCGACAGCCGCGTCCTACCAGGAGACAAATCATCAAGGCTGGGCCGCCGTCCTTCAGAAATATTTTGACAGCGACCAGATCAAAGTCGACAACCGCGCCCGAGGCGGTCGTAGTAGCCGCACCTTCATCACCGAAGGCCTGTGGCAGTCTCTCATCGACGATGTGCAGCCAGGCGACCTGGTGTTCATCCAGTTTGGTCACAATGACGCCGGTAAAATCAATGACGACAGGCGCGCGCGGGGCAGCCTGCCGGGTATCGGCGCAGACAAAACCGAAATTTTCAATCTTCTGACCCAACAGGATGAGACGGTATATACCTTTGGCCACTATATTCGCCAGATGGTAGCGGATGTCCGTGCCAAACAGGCGACTCCGGTTTTACTCTCTCTCACAGTGCGAAATGAATGGCAGAACAATCATATTGAGCGCGGTTCGGGGCAGTACGGTTTTTGGACGTATCAACTGGCGTGGGAACTGAACACGCCCTTTATTGATGTTACCAACCTGGTGGCCGACGAACTGGAAAGTCTGGGTGAGGCCAACGTTGCCGAGCTGTACCCAAAAGACCACACCCACTTTAATGCTTCCGGCGCTGAACTGCATGCCCGCACCATTGTCGCGGCCATCAAGGGAATGCGACCAGCCCTGGATCCCGAGGTCTACTCCAAAATTGGGCGCGCGGTGAATGCCTATGACTGGACCTTCGTGCGACTGCCATTTGTCGCTGACCCCCAACTACCCAGCATTTTCCTGGTGGGTGATTCGACGGTGCGCAATGGACGCGGTGACGGCGCCGGCGGACAGTGGGGCTGGGGCGATTTTCTTGACGAACATATCGACACCACCCAGCTCAACATTGTCAATCGCGCAGTAGGGGGATTCAGCAGTCGCACGTTCATTACCGGTGGCCACTGGAAGAAATCCTTGAACATGATGCGACCCGGCGACTATGTCGTCATCCAGTTTGGCCACAACGATTCGGGAGCGCTGAATGACGACAGCCGCGCGCGGGGCACAATCGACGGTACCAGCGAAGCGGAACAAACGATCAATAACCTGCTGACCGGCAAGCTGGAAACTGTCCACAGCTATGGCTGGTACCTGCGCAAGATGGTGGGAGACGCACTTGCCCGAGGCATTACGCCCATCATCTGCTCGCCAGTTCCCAGAATGATCTGGGATGACAGCGGTAAGCATATTAAGCGCCCCGTCGACAGTTACCCCCAATGGGCACAATTGGTCGCAAAGCAAAGCGGATCAAGCTTCATTGATTTGCACAGCTTGGTCGCCGACCGCTATGACGAGCTTGGTCCCAAACGAGTAAAACCCTTCTTCGCCGACAAACACACTCATACCAGCCGCGAAGGGGCTCGCTTCACCGCTGAACTGGTAGCAGCGGAATTGCACCCCCTCCTTGAGACAGAACATGAAAATACTCAATAACCCTAGACAGGAAACCACCTCATGCTAAATCTAGGCTTGCGCGCCCACGACTATGGTCAGGGCAACCCTGCGGAAGTCGCTGTCCGACTCGGCCAATATGACGTCACCTGTGTGCAACTGGCGCTGGCCAAGTCCTTCCCGATGATCAGTGAACAACCTGGGCAACTGAGCCCAAGATTTGCCAACCATGTGCGCGACCAGTTCGCCCGGCAAGGTGTCTCTATCGCGGTACTCGGCTGTTATATAAACCCCATTCATCCCGACCCCCAGGTCAAGGAGCAGTCATTGAGACGCTTCGAAGAGCATTTGCATTTTGCCCGTGACTTCGGCTGCGCCATCGTCGGTACCGAGACTGGTTCACGCAATGCTGATTGCAGCTACCATCCTGCCAGCCAAAGCGAAGATGCCTTTTTGGAACTGGTTGACTCTGTTAGACGCCTGGCGGACACGGCGGAAAAATATGATGCCATTGTCGGCATTGAGGGTGTTGCCCATCACCACACCGTGCATAGTTACGATAAAATGCAACGTCTTCTGGAATTGGTGGATTCACCTAGCGTGAAGATTATCTATGACCCGGTTAACTTTTTTCCCCTGGATCAGTGCCACCAACAGCAGCAATTGATGGACGAGGCATTCGCCCGCTTTGGCGATCACATAGTCGCCATCCACTGCAAGGATTTCATAACGGTTGACGGCCAGAAGGAAGGTGACTTGCCTTCTGGCACTGGAGAAATGAACCATGAGTATCTCATGGCACTACTGCAGCGACACAAGCCCGGTATCCCGGTGATCCTCGAAAACACAGCGCCCGATAATGTCCGGGAAGTACTGAGGTACGTACGTCAGTCGGCCGGCTGAATATACTGATTGCTTTGGCCAAAACGGCAAGCCAGTCATCGAATCATGAACTGGCTTGCCGTTTTTTTCGTTCCTCTAGTCTTCGCCAACAGGGCGGCCAATGGTGGCAAGAATACCGCCATCGACATAGACAATCTGCCCCGTGACAAAATTGCTGGCCTTGCTGGCAAGAAAAATCGTAGCGCCCTGCAAGTCGTCCGGATCGCCCCACTTCCCCGCTGGCGTTCGGCTGACAATAAAGTCATTCATGGG
>CAZEWY010000034.1:0-1070 GCA_964515945.1 uncultured Cellvibrionaceae bacterium | reverse complement strand
GTCAAATCAAATAGTGCCTGTGACATTTTTTACTCCTGTTAACATGCTGCCCCACGGATCCCGAAGACATGAATTCGGCGTTTGCTGCTGTGACCGTCGCCAGCAGGGACGTATTCACTCGCCACATCCCTGTGGCTCGCCCTTCGGGCAGCTGCGCTGTGTAAATCAGCTATCCTGCTGATTTGCCACGGCGTGTCACAGCAGTGAATGCCGAGTTCATGTCCGCCACAATCTTCTAAAACAGCAACGTTCTATTATGATGAAGCCAGTTACCGCAATTCACTCGGCTTGTGGTGATCCATATCGGTGTAATCCAGGTTTTCCCCGGCCATGCCCCAGATAAAGGTGTAGTTGGCGGTGCCGACACCCGCGTGCATGGACCAGGGTGGCGATACCACGGCCTGCTCATTGCCCACCCAGATGTGGCGGGTTTCCTCGGCGGGGCCCATAAAATGACATACCGCCTGTTCCGCCGGGATGTTGAAATAGAAATAGGCTTCCATGCGGCGGCTGTGGGTGTGCACCGGCATGGTGTTCCAGTTGCTGCCCGGCTGCAGCTCAGTCATGCCCATCTGCAGCTGGCAGGTCTCCACCACCGTATTGATCATCAGTTGATTGATGCGGCGCTCATTACAGGTTTCCGAGGAACCCATCTCCAGCACCTTGGCATCGCCCATGCCGATTTTTTTGGTGGGATAGGCGTGGTGTGCCGGCGCGGAGTTCATATAGAACTTGGCGGGGTTCTTGGGATCGGCGCTACTGAAAGTCACCTCTTTAATACCGCGGCCAATATAGAGCGCTTCCTTGGTATCTATCTCGTAAGCTTCGCCGTCGACCGTAATTGTGCCCTTGCCGCCCACATTGATGGCCCCCAGTTCCCGTCGGTCCAGAAAATGATCGGCCTTTTGCTGATACACCGGTTCCAGACTGACCGATTTGTTAACCGGCATGGCGCCACCCACCATGATGCGTTCGTAATGGGTGTAGACGAATAGAGCCTCGTCGGCTTCGAAGATCTTTTCGATCAAAAAATGCTTGCGCAGTTTTTCCGTGTCGTAGTGTTTGTAGTC
>CAZEWY010000033.1:0-25659 GCA_964515945.1 uncultured Cellvibrionaceae bacterium | reverse complement strand
ACGAATGATCAGCAACAACTCCAGGTCCTGCAACAGCAGTTCCCGTTGTTTTATAACCATCCATCCGTGGCCGGGATTACGCTGTGGGGCTATGTAGTGGGTTCGACCTGGGTGAACGGTAGCGGCCTTATTCAAAGCAATGGCACGCCTCGCCCGGCCATGACCTGGTTGATGAATTATCTGGGACGATAACCTCAGTGATGTTTAGTCGAGTGATCGGCTAAACGATGCAAGCAGCGCCCTTCTATAAAAGCAAAAAGAAGGGCGCTTTGTGTCAGCCCCAGCACTTTATCCCCTTCTCCGACCTGTAAAGGAAGCGGCGTATAACTTAGAGAAAGCGCGGGCGCCTGCAAGCTCCCTTGTGCGGTATTCATACAGATAAAGCAGATAAAAAGTTGGGAATATAGAGCAAAAGAGTTAACAACCATTGGAGGGATAATCTAATGAAAACCTTTTTGACGTTATTGACCCTGTTCGTCAGTACTTCGCTGGCTGGCCAGGCCGTGGCCTCCTACAGCTGTTCGGTAACACCGGGCAGTACATGGAGCAACGGTTACCAGTTGAACGTCACGGTAACCAACGACGGTCCGGAAGCGATTAGCGATTGGACGGTCCAATTGAACTTCAGCGAGCCGGCCAACGTGACCAGCAGCTGGAACGTAACCGCCAGCGGCGGCAACACGACCACCCCGACGTTTACCAACTGTTGCGGTTGGAACGGCAACCTCGCGCCGGGCCAGAGCGCATTGTTCGGTTTGCAGGGCACACATGACGGCAGCTTTGAGGTGCCAACCTGCTCCGGCAGCGGCGGTTCATCGAGCAGTTCCTCATCAAGCTCCAGTTCGTCCTCCAGCAGCAGTTCATCATCGAGCGGCGGCAACACGATCGTGATTCGCGCCCTCGGCACCAGCGGCCAGGAATCGGTGAGCCTGCAGGTGGGCGGCACCAACGTCCAGACCTGGACGCTGACCACCGGCATGCAGGACTACACGGCATCGACCAGCTTGTCCGGCGAAATCAGGCTCGCTTTCACCAATGACGCCAGCGACCGGGACGTGCAGGTGGATTACATCGTGGTGAATGGTGAAACCCGACAGGCCGAAAACCAGGCTATCAATACCGGCCTGTGGGCCAACGGCGCCTGTGGCGGTGGTTCCAACAGCGAGTGGATGCACTGCAATGGCTACATCAGCTTCGGCAATGTGTCCGGCGGTTCGTCGTCGAGCAGTTCAAGTTCAAGCAGCTCCAGCGGCGCGATATGTGATCTCCCTAGCTCCTTGAGTTGGACATCCAGCCAGCCGGTAATCACACCGCAGAATGGCAACGTGTCGGTGAAGGATCCAACGATCGTTCATTACGATGGCAAGTATCATGTATTTGCAACTGTTTATAACTCCGGCTATAAATCCATGTACACCAACTTCACGGATTTCAGCCAGGCTGGATCTGCCAATCATCTTAGCTTTGCACCCGGTGGAAGCCCCACGGTCGCTCCGCAAGTGTTCTACTTCGCACCTCATAACCTGTGGTACATCATTACCCAGTGGGGCGGTAGATATGCAACCAATTCGGATATCAATAATCCGTCTGGCTGGAGTTCGCTGCAACCATTGTTAGCAGGTGAACCGAGTGGTGCACTGGATTTCTGGATGATTTGTAACGACACGCACTGCTACCTGTTCTTCTCGCGGGACGATGGTGGGTTGTACATGAGTAAAACCACCATTGGCAATTTCCCCAACTTCAGCGGTTACACAACGGTCATGTCTGGTCCGCGCAACGTCCTGTTTGAAGCCCCCAATGTATACAAGCTGCAAGGCCTTAACAAATACCTGCTGATAGTGGAAGGCTGGCAGTCGGGCCCGCGCTTCTTCAGGGCCTGGACATCGAGCAGCCTGGATGGGCCATGGACGCCGTACAAGACATCCGAATCCGACCCCTTTGCGGGCTTGAGCAATGTCTCTTTCCCCGGTGGCAGATGGACCAGCGATATCAGCCATGGCGAGATGATTCGGGCGGGCTACGACCAGAAGATGGAAGTCAATGCCTGTGATATGCAATATCTGTATCAGGGCCGAGACCCCAATTTTAGCGGGGAGTACAACCTTATTCCCTACAGGTTGGGTGTGTTAACGGCGGATTAAGTTATTGCCTGATTGATGACTTATTTGGATTGAAGTGCACGCGGAAAATGGATTTCCGCGTGCACAGGTTGTGCTAGTCGAAAGACATGAGACCATTTCCATCCGTGAGCATGAGCATGAAAAATTATAGCTTAATTAAAATATCGCTTATTAAAATCAGGAGGAAGAAACATGCACCAATTGACACGATATTTAGCGCCGTTAATGTTGGTCGCCGCGGCCGTTATATGTTTTCCGCTCGCGGCAGACGCCAAGCCATATAAAGGCGCGGAAATTTTTACGTCTGACAGTGACCTATACGGCAAGTACGTTTTCCGTATGCGCGCGGCTAAAGGCAGCGGCATCATTTCAAATTTCTTTCTATGGAAGGACGGGTCCGAACTGCCCGAGGTGCCTTGGGAAGAGGTCGACATAGAAGTTTTCGGCAAAGACAATGCGCAATCCTGGCAGAGCAATATTATTACCGGCCTGAATACTCGGGTAACCTCGGAGCAGGTGCACAATGCCGGTTTCTCGTTCGGCGATGCCTACCACACCTTTGCAATCGAATGGACGCCCAACTATGTGAAGTGGCTGGTCGACGGGCAGGTAATTCGCAGCACGAACGGCGGACAAGCCAATGATCTGGTCAGTCCCTCCCAGATGCGTTTTAATTTCTGGGCGCCCAATATTCCGAACTGGGTCGGGTCCTGGAATGACAATATTCTGCCGGTTTACATGTTCGTGAACTGGGTCGAATACCACAGCTGGAACGGTTCCGGATTCAATTTCCAGTGGCGGGACGATTTCAACACTTTCGATTCAAGTCGCTGGGGCAAGGCCGACTGGACATTCGAAGAAAATCGGGCTGATTTCTCGCCGGCCAATGCGGTCGCTCAAGGTGGTTATCTGGTATTGGCGCTGACGCGTGAAGGGCAGGAGGGATACGATGGTACGCCTCCGGCTGATAATCAAACCAGTTCCAGTTCTAGTTCCTCGTCCAGTTCTTCATCCAGCAGCAGTTCCAGCTCAAGTTCCAGCGGCGGCTCCAATGCAATCACCGTGCGCGCGCGCGGGACCAGTGGTGAGGAATCGGTCAGCCTGCGGGTCGACAACACCACCATCGCAACCTGGACCCTGTCCACCAGCATGCAGAACTACACCGCATCGACCAATGCCAGCGGCGGCGTCACCCTCGATTTCACCAACGATGCCAGCGGCCGTGACGTGCAGGTCGATTACATCCAGGTCAACGGTCAGACGCGTCAGGCCGAGGACCAGAGTGTGAATACCGCCGTCTGGGCTAACGGCGCTTGTGGCGGCGGCTCCAACAGCGAGTGGATGCACTGTAGCGGCTACATCGATTTCGGCACCGTGTCTGGCGGTGGCAGTTCCTCGTCATCGAGCAGTAGTTCCAGCAGTAGTTCTTCAAGCAGCAGTTCGAGCAGCAGTTCCAGCTCCGGTAGCGGCGGTGACTGTCCGACCATTAAAACGGGCGGTCAGTCCGGCAACTTCAATACCACCGGTGCTTACTGCTTCAAAACACAGGATAGCATTCATGGATGGGGTGCTTCGAACTTCGACGGACGCAGCATTGCCGTCACGGTGAATGGATCCGGCACGGCGGTCACTACGGTGGGTGCGTCCCTGCCGTCAAAAGGTGCCAGCGATTACTACCATTTCAACGTCACTGCGGGCAGTTATCCGTGGGCGTCCGTATACTGGTGGTAATTAGTATAGATGGCAAGTGGTACTGGTAGTAATGTTTAGTCGGTAGCTGAGCTTAGGTAGAGAGTGAGGAATAAGAGCCGGGGCGGGTGACTGCTCCGGTTTTTTTGTATAAAAAATTGATTAATTGTTTTTTTTCGGATTCTGGTTCCTGCTGGTGAAATTCGAAAAAGTCCCGCTTGGGAACCCATTATTTAACGAGTAAAGTTCGCTGCGAAATAAATAAACAGGGAACATATTTTGAGATTTTTCAGCACCGGTTAACTTCGATGGCCAAATGAACAGAACCCATTTCATTATGGTTATCTGGCCTGAAAATGGGTTGCGCTCACTGTAAATATTTATATCGTTTTGCAATATAAATTATGTCTAGTTAGCATGACTCAGACAATCCGATGCCGCGCTACATTTTTCTGCCAGGTTGCCCTAAAACACTGAATTTACTGGGTTTGGAGTGTATTTTTCGGTTATTTCATATGACGATTATCGGCCAACAAAAAGTCATCTAATGGTCATTTTGAATATATTACAAAAACTATGTAGTGGTTCTAATTATAGTTATATTGACTTTAAGCTATTTTGCACTGACAATCGAAGCTCAACCTTTCACTCAAGCGAGGTTGAGAACGGCTTATAGCAGTCAGGCCAAAGCAAACGATTAAATCGTAATTTAATGCCTACGCCGACTTTATGGGCGAGTAAATATGTTGACCTCTCGAGTGTTACTTGTGGCGCAAGTGGCATAGATTGTTGCCTTGCCAATCGTTGCCGGTAACACATAAATAATTCAAATACGGAGATCTAACAAATGATAAATATTGACCCGAAGTCAGGGCGGGGGGGATTGATTAAATCCCTATCCATTGCCCTACTCAGCTGCGCGGCTGCACTATGCATGTCAGCGGCTAGCGCGCAAACGTATTGTTCAAACCAGACAGGTACCCACGGCGGCTTCTACTTTACCCATTGGACCGATGGTGGTGGATCCGCATGCATGACGCTGGGATCCGACGGCAACTATAGTTACTCATGGTCCAATACCGGAAATTTCGTTGGCGGTAAAGGCTGGAGTACCGGCTCATCCAGCAGAGTCATTGGCTACAACGCGGGCAACTATTCACCGTCCGGCAACTCGTACCTGACCCTCTACGGATGGACGACGAATCCGCTCGTCGAGTATTACGTGGTGGATAGCTGGGGCAGCTGGAGACCACCAGGAGCATCGTCTCAGGGTACGGTTACCACTGATGGTGGTACCTATGACTTGTACAGAACGCAGCGGGTCAACCAGCCCTCAATTCAGGGGACTGCAACCTTCTATCAGTACTGGAGTGTGCGGACGTCGAAAAGACCAACCGGGAGCAACAACACCATCACTTTCCAAAACCACGTAAATGCATGGGCCAGTAAAGGATGGAACCTGGGAAGCCACGCCTATCAGGTTATGGCAACCGAGGGGTATCAAAGCAGCGGAAGCTCCAATGTTACCGTGTGGGAGTCCGGCAGCAGCAGTGGTGGCTCCAGTTCCAGCAGCTCCGGTGGTGGTAACAACAGCATCACCGTCCGCGCTCGCGGCACCAACGGCAGTGAACACATCAACCTGCGGGTCAACAACAACACTGTTGCCAGTTGGACCTTGTCAACCAGCATGTCCAACTACGTATGGAGTGGCAACAATACCGGTGGCATCACTGTAGAGTTCGACAACGACGCCAGCGGACGTGATGTTCAGATTGATTACATTCAAGTGAACGGATCGACCCGACAGGCTGAAAACCAGACCTATAACACCGGCGTCTGGCAAAATAACTCGTGTGGTGGTTCCAACAGTGAGTGGCTGCACTGCAACGGCGCCATAGGTTTTGGCAATTTGTAAACAAAAAGCACTTATTGCTGAACGGTAATAAAATTAAGGGGAATTCTTTTCAGGAGTTCCCCTTATTTGTGAGTCTGCCTCAGTAGTGGCTTTCCTCTCAGCGGTTACCCGCTTCCCTACGGCGCTTTGCTCTCAAAATTATTACTATTTTTAGAGGTATCCTTAAGATGAAAATGCTGTCGTGGTGTGTTCTTGGTTTTTCCCTCGTGACCTGTACGGTTTGCTTCGGACAAATTGATATTTATCAGAGCGATGCCTATTCGCTTGAAGAAATGTGCGCGCGGGAGGCGGCGCAGAATACGACAACGGATTATAACAGTGCTTACGAGTCCTGCATCGCGAAGAACCATGATAACCCCATGTACCAGTCAGGCGGGGGTGGCGTTGAAGTTCAAGACACCGAGGAAAGTTATGCCGATGGCACCGACCAGACGGAGACCTATAGTCAGAATCAAGACGCTCGGGAACCTCCTCAGGGGCAGGATGAGTCGCATATACCAAATGGGATCTGAGCCGGTTAGGGATCTAGACGTGGCCGAAAATATGGCAATACGGATCGCGTAGGTTGGGTTGGCTGCGTAAGCGGCGTAGCCCAACAGTTCAATTCAGCGCATGTTGTCGGTTACGGCGCACGCGGAGCTCGCGTCTAACCCGACCTACTGCCCATCAGCTTGTAAATATTCAGGGAATTCATGTAAAGCTTGCCCGAAATTCTTCATTGAATTTCCAACACGCTGGCGACTGAAATGGCAAAGCCACCGCACCGCGCATCTGGCGGGCCATGTTGTTCCCTTTGGGGGGCAATTTTCGATCTGGCACGGTTCTTCCTACGCTAAAGCTACGGCTATATCGGTTCTGCAAGGAGCTTTTGGTTTTCCAGAAGCTGAAAAGATCGGATGCTTGCGCCCTTGACGAGTCTGGAAGGCCCAGAACCGATCTAGCCCCCATCGCTTTGACCAGAAAAGTCACAGAAACCCGCTGTCTGTTCTGCCGCTTTGGCGGTTTCTCCACCGGAGATGGCCGATGCCCTGGCTTTTGCTGCTGCACATAATGGCGCTGCTTTGCTGGTGCGGGTCGCTGTTGTACATGCCCGCGCTGGTGGCCGGCACTGCGCGGCGAGAAGTCATTGGCCTGCACAATCGTTCGCGCGTGGCGCGAGAAATTTTCACTTTGGTCGTGACACCGGCGGCGGTGGCCACCATTGCGTCGGGCACGGCCATTTTCCTTGCGCAGCAGATAATCGCCACTTGGCTGGTGCTGAAACTGACATTGGTGAGCGGACTGGTGTTGTGCCACGTTGCCATTGGCTGGCTGATTTTTTATGTGGAACAGGCGCCGCGTCGATACGGCATCGTATTTTGCGTGCTCTTGGGAATTGTCGCGGCCGCGTTGATGGCGGGAATCATCTGGCTGGTTCTGGCGAAGCCTTTTTAGGAGTGGGAAGCGCAATGGAGTCAGACAAAGAGCGCGAAACTTTATGGAAGATCGCTTTCGGATTCGATATCGACGCCAATGCCGTGTTCGTAGACCAGGTGGCCGCCCAGAATGCCGGTGACAAAGATCAGCGCGGTGGTCATCAGGGAAATATAAAGCCCCCAGGGCACCAGGTAGATGGCAGGGTTGTCCAGCCGCAGCAGCCAGTTGAAGGAGGCCAGCGACAGGGTCATGACCGCGAGAATGGCGTGACTCCAGGCCGTGATCAGGCGGCGTATGAGTCCCACGGCCAGCAGATCGATCAGCCCCACCAGTCCCGCCAGCCAGCCACCCCAGGCACCGGTAGTGGCGAGCCAGAAGCCGGCGCGGGCCCAGAAGGGGTCTGCGGTATAGAGAAAGGCAACGTCCGTCGCCACCAAACCCAGCAGTGCCGCCACCGGAAAGTGGATCAGTGTCGGGTGGATCGGGTGTCCGGCAATGGACATATGGCTGGCAATAGGTTCCTGCGCCACGTGCGTCTCTCCTGGAATATCGCTGTTCTGGTACTGACGGTTACCCTGGTTGGGTGCAGTGGCCCCCAGTCGGCGCTGGACCCGGCGGGGCCCGCGGCAAGGGCGGCCGCCAGTTTGTGGTGGGGCATGTTCGGCTTTTTTTTGCTGGTGCTTGTGCTCGTGGTACTTCTGTGGATCTATGCCCTGACCCGCAAGGCGAAAACCATGAGCGACTCCCATGCGCGCACCCTGGGCCAACGCTGGATAATTGGCGGCGGCCTCCTCCTGCCCTTCGCGAGCATTCTCGCGCTCCTGGCTTTTGGCATCCCCGCGGGACACCGCATGTTGCCCCTGACAACAGGAGACAGCGCCGGAGATGGAAGCCTTTTGACTGTCGATGTTATCGGACATCAGTGGTGGTGGGAGGTTCAGTACCCCGACGCCGGGGTCGTCACGGCCAATGAGCTGCATCTGCCGGTCGGCGTGCCGGTGAATATCCGGGTGACCAGCGCCGACGTGATTCATTCCTTCTGGGTGCCAAGCCTGGGCGGCAAGATGGATGTGCTGCCGGGGCGGACGAATATTCTGCGGCTCGAAGCCAGCCGTGAGGGCAGTTTTCGGGGCCAGTGCGCCGAGTTCTGTGGCAGTCGCCATGCCCACATGGCATTGGCTGTCGATGTGCACTCGCAGGATGATTTCGATAGCTGGCTGCGGGCGCGGCAACACCCTCTGGCAGTCGATGAAGACGATCCGGCGGTTGTGGCCTTCCAAGAGCATTGTGGCGGTTGCCACCGTGTCGCTGGCGTCAGCACCGGCGGGAGTGCCCCCGATCTGACTACTGTCGGAGCGCGGCGGTTGCTGGGAGGTCAGCCGGGCAGGGGTTATCACGCCATTGTCCATTGGCTGAGGACGGCGGACCCAGGTAACCGGATGCCGGATCACAGCGAGATGGCTCCGGATTCTCTCGATGAAATTGCCCTCTGGCTGGAGACCCTGGGCCTGAAGACGGCGGTGCTGGAGGTCCAGGACCGTGACTGATCCCGCAGGTAATAACGCAACTAATCCCTCAAAACAGGGACACCGTGTCGCGGGTGATTTGAAGCACCTGCATCGGCAGTTCGAGACCGTCTGGGGCAATCCTCGCGGCTGGCGCGCGCTGACCGTGGTGAATCACACAGTGGTGGGCCTCCGCTTCATGATTACCGGCGGCGTTTTCTTTCTGATCGGCGGCCTGCTGGCGATGCTGATGCGCAGTCAACTTGCCTTTCCGGGGCAGCAGTTGCTGACGCCGGAAATCTACAACCAGATCTTTACCATGCACGGCACCATCATGATGTTCCTCTTTGCCGTGCCGGTGTTGGAGGGGTTGGCGCTTTACCTGATTCCGAAAATGATTGGTGCGCGGGACCTGGCCTTTCCCCGTCTAAGTGCCTTCGGTTACTTCTGCTATCTGTTCGGCGGCATGATTCTCATGGTCAGCCTGGTGGCGGGCATGGCACCTGATACCGGCTGGTTCATGTATACGCCCCTGAGCAGCTCGGTCTATTCGCCGGGCCCCAACGCCGATTTTTGGCTGATCGGCATTACCTTCGTGGAAATTTCCGCTGTGGCGGCGGGAGTGGAACTGGTGGTGTCCATCCTCTACACCCGTGCGCCCGACATGGCCTTGCCCCATATGCCGCTGTTTTGCTGGTATATGCTGATTACCTCCCTGATGATCATTTTCGGTTTCCCGCCGCTGATTCTGGCGAGCATACTGCTGGAGCTTGAGAGGGCGGCGGGGCTGCCCTTCTTTGATGTCACGCGCGGTGGCGATCCTCTGCTCTGGCAGCACCTGTTCTGGCTGTTCGGGCATCCGGAGGTCTACATTATTTTTCTGCCGGCGGCGGGTATCGTTTCCACCATCCTGCCGGTCTTCGCCCGGCGCCCTATAATTGGTTATCGCTGGCTGGTGCTGGCGGTCATCACCACCGGCTTCATCAGCTTCGGTCTCTGGGTTCATCACATGTTTACGGTCGGTATTCCATTACTGGCCCAGGCATTCTTTTCCGTGGCCAGCATGCTGGTGGCGGTGCCGACCGGCATCCAGATTTTTGCCTGGCTGGCGACCCTCTGGACTGGTCGCCCGGTGTTTCACCTGCCCATGCTGTGGATCATCGGTTTTCTGGTGATCTTCGTGGCCGGCGGTCTCACTGGCGTCATGCTCGCCCTGGTGCCTTTCGACTGGCAGGTGCACGATACTCAGTTCGTGGTGGCGCACATGCACTATGTGCTGATCGGCGGTATGTTGTTCCCGCTGGTGGCGGGGCTCTATTACTGGTTGCCGCATTTTTCCGGGCGTATGCCCTCGGACCGGCTCGGCCACTGGGGCTTCTGGCTGACCTTTATCGGCTTCAACACTACCTTTCTGATCATGCATCTCACGGGTCTGCTGGGCATGCCCCGGCGGGTTTATACCTATGAAGCTGGTCTCGGCTGGGATTTGCCGAATCTGGTGTCGTCCATCGGCGGCTTTATCATGGCCATCGGCATCGCCACCACGCTGCTGGACTTTATTCTGCATTTCCGGTTCGGGCGTGCCGCCAAGACCAATCCCTGGGACGCGGACACCCTGGAGTGGGCCACGACCATGCCGCCGCAGAGTTACAATTTTGCCAGTGTGCCCGAGGTTGCCAGCAGAAATCCTTTATGGGACCAGCCGGATCTGCCGGACACTGTCGCCAAAGCGCATCACTCCCTCGCCAGTATTGACCACGGGCGCCGCGAAACCTGGGGCACGGATCCGGTAACGGGCAGGAGAAAACAAGTGATCCACCTCCCGGGCAACACCTGGCTGCCGTTGGTGGCTGGCATCGCCATCGCTGCACTCTGCATCAGTCTGCTGGCCAAGAGTTACGGGACGGCGCTGGTTGCGCTGCTGGTCAGCCTGCTGCTCGTGTTGCGTTGGTCCTGGCTCAATGGCGGGCATCCTTCAGTCGTGCCCGCGGGCACCGACAGTTCCGAGCCACTGCCGCTGCACTCCCGCACTTTTGAAGGCCCCGGCGTCTGGGGTATGGCGGTGGCCCTGCTGGCCAATGGCACTCTCTTCATATCCCTCCTGTTTGGCTGGCTCTATCTGTGGACGGTTGCGCCCCAGTGGCAGGTGCCATCCGGCAGCTCTCTGGCGATAACGCCACTGCTTATCAGCGGAGCTCTTCTGCTGGTCGCTGCCTTCATACTGCGAAGGGCGCTGGGCCTCCTGCGCGTTGGAAGCGACTACCGGCTGCAAACCAGGCTCTGGTGGGTGGCCCTGCTGGGCGCTCTGCACCTGATTGCATTGCTGTGGGCCTGGCAGGAGTCCGGGCTGTCGCCGCGCGCGACCGCCCACGATGCGGTCATGGCTGTCATACTCGGTTACTGTCTGTTGCACAGCGGTCTCGCACTGGTGATGGTAGTGCTGCAGGCACTGCGCGTGCGCCTGGGGTATGTGAGTCTGCAAATACCATTTGAACTGGTGATTGTCACTCAGTGGTGGCTCTATACGCTGGCCATTTTCGCGGTCAGTGTTGTCGCCCTGGCGGGTGTACCACTGGCCTGGGGGAATGTCTGATGCTGTCACCCTACCATCCGTTGCAGCTGGCTCTGGGGCTGATTGTCTGGGCCATCTGGTTCTCCCTGACCTACGGCGCTTTGTCCATTGCCTGCGTTCTGGCACCGCCACCCGCAGAGCTCGGAGCCTTCACCTGGATCAATGGTGTTTTGCTGATCATTGCATTGGCGGCCACCGGCCTGCTGTTGTTCTGGGCCCACCGCTGCTGGCGTACCGCCCGGCAGGGCCGACCGGGAGGCAGTGTCTCGCAACGGATGATCCCGTGGCTTGGGGTGGGTGTCCACCTGGCGGGCGCCATCGCCACTCTCGGCGTGGGTCTCACGCTACTCTTCCTGCCGCCATGTCTGTGAATTTATATTCCATTGGTCCCGCGTTGCTGTGCGCACTGTTGCTGCCGACCGGGGCGGCGGCGCATACCGGCGGTACTCTGGACCCTCCGGCCACTGCGCTTACCGCGGCTTTGTTGCTGATACCGGCGCTGACCTACTGTCTCGGTGCCCTGCGTAAGTGGCCGGGCCGAAGGCGTTGGCTGCTGTTTAACGCCGCCATGGTGATGGCATTCCTTGCGCTCCTGGGCCCCCTGGATCGCTGGGCGGGCAGCAGCACCGCAATGCATATGATCCAGCACATGTTGATGATGGTGGTCATTGCGCCTCTGTGGGTCCTGGCGCAGCCGCTTCCGCAACTGGGCGCCTGGAGTCCACGGCGGATGATGCAAATATCGGTGGCGCCAATGCGTCTGGCGCGCCACTCAATGGCCGCCGCCTGTCTCCACGGCGCGGTCATCTGGTGCTGGCATGCGCCCAGACTCTACCGGCTCGCCCTGGAAAATCCCTGGTGGCACTTGGTCGAGCATGGCTGTTTTCTGGTGACCGGAGTTATTTTCTGGTGGGCGGTATTGCGCGGCAGTCAGCGGAATACCGGCCCTGCGTTGCTTGCGCTGCTGTTCACCCTGATGCATACAGGCCTTCTGGGCGCGCTCCTCACCTTCGCCAACGAGCCGCTCTACGGCAGTGAGCGTGATCTTCAGAGCCAGCAATTGGCGGGCCTGATCATGTGGGTGCTGGGTGGCTTTCCCTATCTGACAGCGGCGGCTTGGGTGGGTGCTCGTGGCTTCCAACGGCTAATGCGCAATGCAGCCGATAATAGTGAGTTCTAAACCGGCCCCAATATTACATTTCGTTACAGACGTTCCCACTGATTTCTCCGACACTGATTTTGAACCATGCGGTACTGGGTACCTTGGTTAGGTTCCTGGTACTGCGCCCATAACAAAACGAGACAGGATTTATTATGAAGTTTTTTAGTCGGGGATTATTTTTCTGCCTTGCGGCGATATTGCTGACAGCCTGCGGCGGCAGCGACGATTCCGAAGATGCGCCCCAGACACCCCAGGCGCGGTTGCGGGTAATACATGCGGCTGTCGATGCGCCGCCGGTGACTTTCAGCCTTGGTGAAGAAGTCGGTGAAGTGAGTGGGATCGATTATGCAAAGGGTTCCGGCCTCGCCCGCCTCGATGCGGACACATACACTGGCGTATTCGTCAGCGAATTACCCACCGGCGAGGCGGATTTGACCAGCGCGCAAGAACTGGTATTCGCCGAAGACGTGCAGTACGAGGTGGTTTTGCTGGGCCACTATGACAGCCTGGAAACACTGGTTTACCAAGTGCCGGTGGACTTTGATTCCAGCCAGAGCCGTATCAGAATCGCCCATCTGGGCCAGGCGCTGCCTTCGGTGGAAGTTCACCTGTCCGAGGCCAACGACCCCATTGGCGCCAGCGTGGTGGTGGACGCCCTGGACTACAAGGAAACCACGAGCACAACCCTGGTGGATGCCGGAACCTATAGAGTCCGCGTGACCTTGCCCGGCAGTACGGATGTTATCTACGACAGTGGCGAGCTCAACCTGGGCGCCGGCAGCGATCTTTTCATGGGTATTATGGAAAACGCCTGGACTGTGAATGCCGCGGACGCGCAGTCACCGCTGGTCCTGTCGATCTTCAGTGGCAGCGGCCAATCGGTAATATTCGATAAGGATCGCGCAGCTTATGTGCGCACTTTCAATATCTCACCGGACGCCGGAGCCCTGGATGTTTTTATTGATGAGGATTTCGCCAACCCCATCGCCCAGAATCTCGCATTTGGTCAATATACCGACTCGCACAGCACAATCGCCAAGACGGAAGTGGATCTTCTGGTTTCGCAGACCGGAAATACAACTGCCCGGGTTGACCAGATTGTGGATTTTACGGGAGGCGGCAGCTATACCATGTTCCTGACCGGAATGCTGGCGGATATAGTGCCTTCCTTCCTGCGCGATACGCCGCGTTCCATTGCATCCCAGGCCGGCTACCGGGTTGTTAACATGTTAACCGATGACGCTGAATTGGATGTTTATGTAGTCGCTGTAGGGGCATCCATCGCCGAGGAGACACCCATCATTGATGAGTTTGCGTCTCCGGTGTATACCAATTATTACAGCTCAGCCGCCGGCGATTTTGAACTGGTGGTGACGGAAACCGACAGCAAAACGCCGTTCATGGCGCGAATTCCGCTGACCTTCGCCCTCGGTGAAAACTACACGATAAGCCTGCACGATGGTATGGATTCAATGCCCGCGGCAACCATTATCGTTGACTAAACCGGCGCGTCATATTTGTAGCCGACGCCATAGACCGAATGGATCAAGTCCCATTCGGGCTTGGCGTCCGCCAATTTCTTGCGCAGTTTTTTGATATGGCTGTCCACCGTGCGATCACTGACCACGCGGTAGTCATTGTAGATACGGTCCATGATTTGTTGTCTGGGGAAAATGCGGCCCGGCTCGCTGAACAATAGCCTGAAAAGCGCGAATTCCACACTGGTGAGGGGTACGCTCACATCGCCCAAGCGGATCTCCAGGGCATTCTCATTGATCTCGATGGCCGGCTGTTCCACAGCGCCCGGCTGCGCTTCCGCCCGGCGCAGAACCGCCTTCACCCGCGCGACCACCTCCCGGGGGCTGTAGGGCTTGCAGATGTAGTCATCGGCGCCCAGTTCCAGACCCAGCAGCCGGTCTATTTCTTCCACCTTGGCAGTCACCATAATCACCGGCAGATTGGACGTCTTGCGCACTTCGCGGCAGATATCCAGCCCGCTCATGCCCGGCAGCATCAGGTCCAGCAGGATCAGTCGCGGTCGGTTTTTTTGCAGCCACTCATGAGCGCTGGGACCATCGCTTTTAATCAGCGCAAAGAGGCCGTTCCGGGACAGGTATTCCTGCAGCAGCAAGGCGAGCTCCGGTTCGTCCTCCACAATCAGAATGGGATGGCCTGGATCAAACGTCATGGGTGCGGTCTCTGGTGCATGAATCCACCTCAGGGGCGCAGGACTGGAAAGTGAATGAGAATCCTGAGGCCACCCAGCGAGGATTCCTCGGCCTTGATGCGGCCTTCATGTGCCACAACAATGTTCTTGCAGATACTCAATCCCAGTCCGGCACCGCCAGTTGAGCGGTTGCGGGAAGTTTCCAGCCGATAGAGGCGATCGAAAATCAGTTCGGTCTGTTCGCTGTCCACGCCCGGCGCACTGTCCTCAAAGGCGATGATGAACTCACCGGACTGGCGACGGGCGGACAGGCGCACCTTGCCCGGGCTACGGGTGTAGCGGCAACTGTTCTCCATCAGGTTGTGGAACAGCTGGATCAGTCTTTCGCTGTCGCCGTAAATCAGATCCCGGCGGCCCAATTGTATATCCGCCTCAAGGTGGAGATCTGCCGCCGCGAATTTGGGTTCATAATCTTCCAGGCATTCCTGCAGCACTTCCGACAGTGCGAGGGGTTCTTTGTGGTAGCTCAAGGCGCCCAAATCCGACAGTGACAGCTCGTAGAGATCGTCGATCAACCGGCTCAGGGCGTTGACTTTGTTGTGCACCAGGGCGAGGTTTTCCGCCGAGGGTGCGCGAATGCCGTCCTGCAGGGCTTCGATCTGCGCTTTCATCACTGCCAGAGGGGTGCGCATTTCGTGGGAGATATCCGCCACCCATTGTCGGCGGGACTGTTCATTGGCTTCCAGGGTGCGTGCGAGTTCATTGAAGTGGTGGCACAGACGCCCCAGTTCATCGTCGGACCTGGCTTCGATACGCAGATTGTAGTCGCCCGCGGCCAGTGCCCGGGCGCCGGAAGAGAGCCGCCGGATGGGTTTGACAAAACGGCGTGACAGCAGCCAGGCGACCAGGGACGACAACAACAGGCAGACGACACTTCCGAGCAGATAGATGCGAATCTGCCGTTCCACAAACAGGCGGTCCACCGTGCGGATCAAACGGTGCGGTTTGATGTAGCCGATGTAGCCGAGCAGTCGCTCGCCATCCATCACACCGTGCCAGTGATAGTGACGTTCCGCCGGCACTCCGGCAATTTTTTGATGATCAGCGTCGGCCAATATCAGGGGCTCAAAAAAATGTTCCAGATAGCGGCGGTAATCGCGGTTGTCACGATCGTCGCCATCGATCTGACTCATGATGGCCTGG
This sequence comes from uncultured Cellvibrionaceae bacterium, assembly GCA_964515945.1. Taxonomy (GTDB): domain Bacteria; phylum Pseudomonadota; class Gammaproteobacteria; order Pseudomonadales; family Cellvibrionaceae; genus CAYQQJ01. The sequence goes on along the minus strand of CAZEWY010000033.1, from coordinate 9,907 downwards.
TGGCGGAGCTTGTTCCAAAGTCCTGGGCGACGACCGACAATACCCCAGGAACCCTGCTGACGATGGATCTCAATCAGCGATTGTTCGAGAGTGGTCAGGCGTTTGACGGATCTATCGGTGATATAGTCGATAAATCCCTTCTGCATGCTCCAGTGCGTAAAGAAGAGCATGGCGGACAGCGCCAGGGCCAGGGCAAAAAAGAAGGTGATCCACAATTTGAAGAGAATGCTTTTGCCCATGGTGGTCCGTCGGCGTTGGCTGGCGCTCAGCGAGGTCAGCGGAAACTGTTCAAGGATTTTTATAATTCTGAAGGCAGTATTGCGAGCTGCCCGGGGTTATACAAGCGACGGCTGGCGAATTCAAAATTCTTGCACATTTGCCTGTATGGTTACAGCAGCCTGCTAACGGATATTCGACTTGCCCATCTGGGGCTTGCGGGCTTCGCGAAACAGCAGGGCAGTCTTGCCGATTTCCTGTATCAGCTGCGCGCGGCAGTTAGTGCACAGGGCTTCCAGCGCCTGTTTGCGGCTGTCGCGATCAGTGATGGCGATCTTGACCTTGATCAGTTCATGGTCCTCGAGCGCGCGGTCGGTTTCCGCCAGGACACCTTCGGTCACGCCCTTGCCGGCGACAGTGACCACGGGTTTGAGGTTGTGCCCCAGGGCGCGGAAATGCTTCTTTTGATCGGAGGTTAATGTCATGGGCCTGTTGATATCCTGCTGCGAATCGATGAGGGGCGCTATTGTAGCCTATCCGCCGCTCTATGGTATTAGGGCATGGGTATCAACGGCATGGTCTCAACGCCGCCTGTCAAAGGAGGCAGAATTAGTGTGCTCAGGCATGTTATATTGCCGCGCCACAAACTGAATAATGAACCCTGGTAACTCTATGTCTAGCATCAACAAATGGTTCTGTTTGCCGCTTCTGACCGCACTTCTGGTCGCCTGTGGTGGCAGCGATGACCCCTATGGCCGTCGTACCGTCGACATCTCGGACACGGTTGCACTCAAGATGTCGCCAGTATCCGCCGATTCGCCGGCATTTTCGATTCTTGTTGATTCCACTCCCGACGATGGCGAGGCTGGCAGTGAGTTGGACGATCTGGTTTACGGCCAAGTGGCCACATTCGGGGTGACGCCGGGATCGGTGGAATTGACTGTGCGCAGTGTGGTGCCCGAAGGTGCGGGCCAGACGGCGACTCATGAAGATCTGCTTGTGGTTGACCTGGATACCACTGGCGGCAATCGCTATGAGGTATTTTTCGCGGGCAGTTATCCCGATATCGATTACTGGGTGACTGAAACTCCGCTGGAATACGCCGAGGATGATACTCAGGCCCGACTGACCATGGTGAACGCATCCACCACCGTGCCCTCCATGGACGTTTATCTGATCGCCGACGGCGAGTCGATAGACAGCAGCGTGCCGATTACGACCCTGGCATCCGAAGCATCGGACAACAGCATCCGCGTGGATGAGGGAGACTACCAGATCATGATCACCGAGGCGGGTTCGCCTGAGGTGATTTACACCAGCCCGACACTGTCCTTCGGAGCGCGAATGGACCTGTCCCTGGTGGCGATGGACAATGCCTGGATCAAGCCCGGCCTGACCGGCAAGCCGCCCATAGTGCTCAGTCGCTCCGGCGCTTCCGGGAATTCCGGGCTGCTGTTTTCCGTGGACACGGGTTCCGACCTGCGCGCGGTTAACGCCTGGTCCACGGGCGGGCCACTGGACATCACCACCAAACCGGAAGGGGACGTCCTGGTGACGCCCCTGGCAACCGATTTCCAGCCGGGCGCGGTGGTGCCTTTCCAGACTTTCGTGGGCGGCACCTACACGATTAATATCGGGTCGGCGGACTCCACCGCCGATTTTTCGCGGAATTTCAACCTGATGAACGGCGTTGCCTGGACAATGGTAGTGACCGCGCCGGAGCCCGAGGAAACCGCGCCGACCGTCATGTTGGTGAGTGAGAATGCACGCAGCATAGCGGCCTATTCGCGCCTGCGTATCATGCATACTTCCGGTGCGGCCGGAAACCTTGATATTTACATTACGGGTCAGGGTGCCGATCTCGGTGACGAGAACGCCGAGGGTGGACCACTCTACACGCCCCTCGCCACCGGCTTTCCCGTGAGATCCACCGTCGGCTATATGGCGGTGGAGTCGGGTTCCTACGACATCATCCTGACTGAGACAGTACCGGAAGGTGAAACCGCACCCGACGTGCCGGAAATCGTCTACCGGATTCCCGTGACTTTCGACGCGGGCGGTATCTACAGTCTATTATTGCTCGACGAGGCGACTCAGCCCGCCCACCAGTGGCTGGATGGCGCACCGGAAGCCGCCACCACGCCCTGAATCGACGCGGCCCCGACTGCTCGGGGCCGCCTTTTGCCTTACAGTCGCCCATTGCCTGGTCAGTGCCCTTATGTCCCGCTCCAAGAGCAGCCACAATTGGCTGCAAGAACATTTCAACGATCCCTATGTCAAAGAATCCCAGAAGGATGGCTATCGCTCCCGTGCCAGTTACAAACTGCTGGAACTGCAGGAAAAGGACAAGCTCCTGCGCCCTGGCATGACCGTGGTTGACCTGGGCGCGGCGCCGGGTGGCTGGTCCCAGGTCGCGGCGGCAATTGTTGGAGACAAGGGCAAGGTTCTCGCGTCCGACATCCTGACCATGGACGCCATCGCCGATGTGGAATTCATTCAGGGCGATTTCACCGAGGAGGCCGTTTTCGAGCAATTGATGGCCGCCATGCAGGGGGTCAAGGCAGACCTTGTAATATCGGACATGGCCCCCAATATGAGTGGTATCGCCGATGTCGACCAGCCCAGATCCATCCATTTGGTGGAACTGGCGCTGGATATGGCGCGTGAGATTCTCAAACCCGGTGGAGGCTTCGTCGCCAAGGTATTTCAGGGCGAAGGCTTCGAACCTTTGATGCAGGAGAGCCGCGCAAGTTTCCAGAAAGTGTTGACCCGCAAGCCCAAGGCATCCCGACCCCGATCCAGGGAAGTCTACCTGGTGGCCAAGGGTTTCAGAGGCTGAAACCGGACGTTTTGCAACGAACGGAGTCGAAAGAGCAGGAAGCTTATGTTGATAACGTGATTTGGGTTGATAGCGTGATTTGGTGCCAAGTTATCAACAGCGTGTGGGCTCTGCTGGTATGCCCGTCTATACTGTGGCCAAGACTTGACAAGAAGGCCTGACAAAAGCGTCACGCTGATTCAATGTAGGAGAGACATCCTTGAACGATATGGCAAAGAATTTGGTTCTCTGGCTGGTCATAGCCGCAGTGCTGTTTTCGGTTTTCCAGAATTTCAACAGCCAGGAACCTCAGCGTGAGCTGACCTACTCGCAGTTCGTCAACGAAGTGCAGGAGGACCGGGTAACCTCGGTGACCATTGACGGCCAGATGATCCAGGGCGAGCGGGTCGACGGCACGACGTTTACTGTTGTGCGCCCGCAATTGCAGGACGACAAACTGGTTGACGAGTTGCTCAACAATGGCGTGGAAATCAAGGGCACCAAGCCCGACAAATCCAGCATCTGGCAACAACTGCTGGTCGCCAGCTTCCCGATACTGCTGTTTATCGCCGTCTTTATTTTCTTCATGCGCCAGATGCAAGGCGGCGCCGGCGGCAAGGGCGGGCCCATGAGTTTTGCCAAGAGCAAGGCGCGCCTGCTGGGTGAAGACCAGGTCAAGACCACCTTTGCCGATGTGGCCGGTGTGGACGAAGCCAAGGACGAAGTGCAGGAACTGGTCGAATACCTGCGCGACCCGACTCGTTTCCAGCGCCTGGGCGGCCGCATTCCCCGCGGCGTGCTTATGGCGGGACCTCCCGGTACCGGTAAAACATTATTGGCCAAGGCCATTGCCGGCGAAGCCAAGGTGCCGTTCTTCTCGATTTCCGGTTCCGACTTTGTCGAAATGTTCGTCGGCGTGGGTGCTTCCCGTGTGCGCGACATGTTTGACCAGGCCAAGAAGCAGGCGCCCTGTATCATCTTTATCGACGAGATCGATGCGGTCGGCCGTCATCGTGGCGGTGGTCACGGCGGTGGTCACGATGAGCGCGAGCAGACCCTGAACCAGTTGCTGGTGGAAATGGACGGCTTCGAAGGCAACGAGGGTGTTATCGTCATAGCCGCCACCAACCGGCCGGACGTGTTGGACAGGGCGCTGCTGCGACCGGGGCGTTTCGACCGTCAGGTGTTCGTGGGGTTGCCGGACATTCGCGGTCGCGAGCAAATACTGAAAGTGCACATGCGCAAGGTTCCCCTGGACGATCAGGTGGAAGCCTCCATTATCGCGCGCGGAACGCCGGGATTTTCCGGTGCGGACCTGGCCAACCTCGTCAACGAAGCGGCACTCTTTGCCGCCCGGGGCAACAAGCGCCTGGTCGGAACCGAGGAGTTTGAGAAAGCCCGCGACAAGATCATGATGGGCGCTGAGCGCCGCTCCATGGTGATGAGTGAGACGGAAAAGTGCAACACGGCCTACCATGAAGCCGGTCATGCCATTGTCGGGCGCCTGGTGCCCGAGCACGATCCGGTGCACAAAGTCAGCATTATTCCCCGCGGGCGCGCCTTGGGTGTCACCCAGTTTCTGCCGGAAGAAGACAAGCACAGCATCAGCAAGCGGGCTCTCGAATCCCAACTCTGTTCACTGTTCGGCGGACGTATTGCCGAGGAACTGACGCTGGGCTTCGAAGGCGTGACCACGGGTGCCTCCAATGACATTGAGCGGGCGACGGATCTGGCGCGCAACATGGTGACCAAATGGGGCCTGTCTGAAAAGCTCGGCCCGCTGCACTATGGTGAAGATGAAGGTGCCTACCCGGGTATGGCAACGGTTCAGTACTCCGGTGAAACCTCCAAGATTATCGATCAGGAAGTTCGCCGCATTATTGACAACTGCTATAACACGGCGCGGCAACTGCTCGAAGATAACAAGGATATTCTTGAGGCCATGAAAGACGCGCTTATGGAATATGAAACCATCGACTCCGAACAGGTCGATGACCTGATGGCGCGGCGCAAGGTGCGCCCACCGCGAGACTGGCACGACGGCGGCAAGCCCAGCGGCCCGCAGCCCGCCAGCCCGGCGACGCCCAAGGAAACTCCCGTCGGAGGCCCCGCCAAAGAGCATTGATCAGTACTGAAGCCGCAAGCCCGCTAATAATTATGGGCTTGCGGCTTTTTGCTTGGCGCTTGCGGCTCAAAGACTTATGCAATTGATTTGCGGTTCACGCACTCTCGATCTCTCCACGCCCAAAATCATGGGCATTCTCAATACCACGCCGGATTCCTTTTCCGACGGTGGCCGCTGTTATGATGGCCACAGGTTTTCTCTCGATCTGGCCCTTGCTCACGCGGAACAGATGGTGGGCGAAGGCGCCGCGATTATTGACGTCGGTGGCGAATCCACGCGGCCCGGCGCGCCGGAAGTGTCCCTGCAGGAGGAGTGCGATCGCGTACTGCCGGTGGTGGAAGCCATAGCCGCGCGGATCGACACGATTATTTCAGTCGATAGCAGCAGCCCCGAAATCTTTACCCGGAGCGCCGCCTTGGGTGCCGGCCTGATCAATGACGTGCGCGCCCTGCAAAGGCCCGGCGCTGTCGAGGCCGCCGCTGCAACGGGACTGCCGATCTGTCTGATGCACATGCGCGGCATGCCGGCGACCATGCAACAGAATCCCCACTACAACGATGTCATCGGCGAAGTCGTAAACTTTCTTCGCGAACGCGTTCACGTCTGCGAGCAACATGGCATTCCGCGGGATCGGCTGCTGCTGGATCTCGGTCTCGGTTTCGGCAAGACCGACGAACATAACCTCGCCCTGCTGACGCATCTGCGCGACCTGGAGGTACTGGGGTTGCCCCTGCTGGTGGGGCTGTCCCGTAAATCCATGGTCGGACGCCTGCTCGGGCGCGAATTGCATGAGCGCCTGCCGGGCAGTCTCGGATTCGGGCTGATCGCAATTCAAAATGGCGCTAGAATACTGCGCGTACACGATGTTGCCGCGACCCGGGATATCGTCGAAGTCTATAAACTCACCGCACAAGATACGCCCTGATCAAAGCCTTAGCGGCTTGGGGCATGGCATACAAAGGAATATCAATGGCACGTAAATATTTCGGCACCGATGGCATTCGCGGCAAAGTCGGCGAAGGCGCTATTACGCCACAGTTTTTTCTGCAGCTCGGCTGGGCGGTGGGGCAGGTACTTGCCAGCCGCAGTGACGATGAGCTGCCGAGCATGGTGCTGATCGGCAAGGACACGCGAATTTCCGGATACCTGTTTGAATCGGCCCTCGAGGCCGGATTGATCAGCGCCGGCATAGATGTCGGCCTGCTGGGGCCCATGCCCACGCCCGCCATCGCCTACCTCACCCGCACCTTTCAGGCTCGCGCCGGTATCGTGATCAGTGCCTCCCACAATGCCTACCAGGACAACGGCATCAAGTTGTTCAGCACCGAGGGCACCAAGCTGAGCGATGAGTTGGAGCTGGCTATCGAGGATTATCTCGACAAGCCCATGGTCATGGCGGACAAACTCGGCAAGGCGCGTCGCATCAGTGACGCGGAAGGGCGCTATATCGAATTCTGCAAGGGCTCGCTGCCTTGGGGCTTCAGTCTCCAGGGCTTGCATCTGGTGGTGGACTGCGCCAACGGCGCTACCTATCAGGTGGCGCCCAAGGTATTTCAGGAACTGGGTGCGCGCGTCACCACCATTGCAGCCAACCCGGACGGGGTGAATATCAACCTCAACTGCGGCTCGACCAAACTCAATCTGTTGCAGCAGCAGGTTTTGGAAACCGGAGCGGATCTCGGCGTTGCCTTCGACGGCGACGGTGACCGGGTCATGCTGGTGGATCACAAAGGTGAGATAGTCGATGGCGACCAGTTGCTGTATCTGATCGCCGCCTACAAGCACAAACGCGGCGGTTGCCCCGGTGTCGTGGGCACCCTGATGAGCAACTTCGGCTTTGAGCTTGGGCTGAAGGAACTGGGAATTCCCTTTGAGCGGGCCCAGGTCGGCGACCGCTATGTCATAGAAGCCATGCGCACCAATGGTTGGATGCTCGGCGGGGAATCCTCGGGCCATATTGTCTGCAGTGATCTGACCACCACCGGCGATGGCATTATCGCGGCGTTGCAGGTATTGAGATCTCTGGTTGATCAGAAGCAGACGCTGCATAACCTGAAGCAGCGTATGCAGAAATTGCCCCAGACCATGATCAATGTCTCCTGCTCCAAGCGCCTGGATCTGTCGCTCCACGAGGAAGTGCAGGGAGCTATTCACGACGCGGAGCGTCAACTTGAGGGACGCGGTCGCGTGCTGCTGCGCCCATCGGGAACCGAACCGCTGATTCGCGTCATGGTGGAAGGCCAGCAGGCGGATGTGGTCGAGGATATCGCCAGACACCTGGCCGAAGTCGTCGGTCGGGCGGTTGCCTGAGAATTGAGCCGGGCGGGGAATCGCACCTCATCGCAAAATCAGCGTTGTAACGCGCCCCGTTCTCGGCTACCATTGGCGCCCGCTTCCGGCCGGTGCTGTCATTACTGGATTCGTGACCTCGGTCATGGCTAGATTGCAGTAGGAGAGAAGCTACATGCGTCGACGGATAGTTATCGGCAACTGGAAGATGAATGGTGACAGCCGCAGCAATGCACAGCTGTTGCATGAGTTGGCTTCTTCCTGGCAAGAGAATCAACTAACGGAAGTGGTGGTCTGTCCGCCCTTTCCCTATCTTGCCCAGGCCGTCCGGGAACTGGCGGATTCCGACATCATGATCGGAGCCCAGGATGCCAGCCCTTTTGACAGTGGCGCCTATACCGGCGATGTGTCCCCTGTCATGCTTGCCGAAGTGGGTTGCCGGTACGTGATCCTCGGCCATTCGGAGCGTCGGCAGTATCACGGCGAATCGGATGAACAAATCGCGGCCAAGGTGCAGGCAGCCTTGCGGTACAAGTTGACCCCCGTAATTTGCGTGGGTGAAACAACCGAAGAGCGCGACGCGGGACAGGCTTTGGCAACCGTGGAAAGGCAGCTACAGTTGATCCTGGCGCAGTTGTCGTTTGAACAACTGGTACAATCCGCCATTGCCTATGAACCGCTATGGGCCATAGGTACGGGTAAAACGGCAACGCCGGAACAGGCTCAGGAAGTTCACGAGCACATAAGAGAGCAGCTTGAAACTGCTGCCACTCAGATGCGTATTCTCTATGGCGGTAGTGTTAACTCAGGGAATGCATCCGCGTTGTTTGCCCAGAAAGATATAGACGGCGCCCTCGTTGGAGGCGCGTCCCTGAAAGCGAACGATTTTTCAGCCATTTGTCGAGCCGCCGAAGCGAGCGGCGCAAGAGAAGTGTAAAGCATGGAAAATTTAATTTTAGTTATACATTTAATAGTAGCCGTCGCTATCATCGGCCTGATTCTGCTACAGCAGGGCAAGGGCGCGGAGATGGGCGCATCCTTTGGCGCCGGTGCTTCGCAGACCGTATTCGGCAGCGCCGGCTCGGGCAATTTCTTTTCCCGCTTGACAGGAATTTTTGCTGCTATATTCTTCGCCACCAGTTTTTATCTGGCGGTGCTGTCCAAGCAAGGACCTGATTCAGCCGACATTCCCCTGCCCGCCATACAGCAGCAAACCGATGGCGCCGCGCAGGAGCAGGATTCGGATATTCCCTCGGTAGAGGAAGAACCATCCGGCTCGGATATACCGGCAGCACCGGCCCCCGACGCGGAATAAACCTGCTGTTAACGTTTTAATTGCCCAAGTGGTGGAATTGGTAGACACGCTATCTTGAGGGGGTAGTGGCGTAAGCCGTGCCGGTTCAAGTCCGGCCTTGGGCACCAATTAATGAAGGCACTCCATGGAGTGCTTTTTTATGCAAGGCCGGACTACGTCCGGGTGGACTCACCACATCCGTGTGGTTCGGCCCTTCGGGCCAGCTTCGCTGTCCTAATTTGCTCCTGGCAAATTAGTGGGCACCATTTTTAAGGAAGGCACTCCATTGGAGTGCCTTTTTTTATGCAAGGCCGACTAGGTGACGAATGCCTTCCTGGCATTCGGTCTTCGGACCAGCTGCGTTGTCTTAACTTGTTTGTCGGCATTTAAAACTCTCTCCCATTTTCATCGCCTCGATCATCCCCATATACTGTAATCCTGAATCCGATATTTCACGGAATCATTTATGACCAAAATCTCAATTGGTATCAGCGCCTGCCTGATGGGCGATCCCGTGCGTTACAATGGTAGCCATAAGCGCTCTGACTGGATTGATGTGCTCGGCGAGTATTTTGAGTTGCGTCGGGTCTGTCCGGAGGTGGCGATTGGTATGGGCGTGCCGCGTCAGCCTGTTCGCCTGGTGGACGATTCGGTACGGACGCGGGTATTGGGGGTGGCGAATTCCGAATTGGATGTTACGGGTCCGCTAGCAGAATATGGAGTGGAAGTTGGTGACCAGAGCGGAGACCTGTATGGATTTGTTCTGATGGAGAGATCGCCCAGTTGTGGTCTTTATTCAACCAAACTTTACAGTGCCGATGGCGAACTCTTGCCGGAGCGGACCTCGGGTATTTTTGCGCGGGCCCTGGCGGCAGTCAATCCGGATTTGCCGCTTGTGGAAAACATCGGGCTCGACGACCCCGTGCTACGCGAGCAGTTTATTGCCCGGGTTTTTGCCTATCACGATAGGCGCAGGGGTGGGGCGGGAGTGGAGTAGGTAATGCACCAGCGTGCGCGTGTGCCAGAAATTAGGCGCCACTTTACCTTGACGGGCATAGGGGCCTTCCCTATAATGCCGCACCTCGGTTGGGACGTTGGTCGCGACTGATGCGAAAAGTTTAGAAGTTGCAAGTGTAGGTGCGGGGTGGAGCAGTCTGGTAGCTCG
>CAZEWY010000032.1:14680-26217 GCA_964515945.1 uncultured Cellvibrionaceae bacterium | reverse complement strand
GGATCCGCACCGGTGGGTGTGAAGCTGTAGGCACTGTTTTCAGCCACGGTGGTGCCGGGCGTACCGCTGATGGTGGGCGCCCGATTGGTGTTAGTGACCGCAATCGCGAAGGCGGCAAGGTCAGACGATGCCGTGCCGTCGGACACGGTAATGACAATATCGCTGTAGGTGTCGGCATCGTTATAGTCGGGGGTACCGGAGAGTTTGCCACTCGCGGTATCGAAGCTTGCCCAGTCGGGCTTGCCGGCAATGCTATAGGCCAGTGTCGTACCGGTATCCGCATCCGCACCAGTGGGTGTAAAGCTGTAAAGCGTATTTTCAGCCACGGTGGTGCCAGGCGTACCGCTGATGGTGGGTGCCCGGTTAGTGTTGGTGACCGCAATCGCGAAGGGCGTCATGCTCGCGCTGGACGAGCCGTCGCTAACACTGATGGAGATGTTGCTGTAGGTGCCGGAATCCTCAAACCCAGGTGTGCCGGTTAGCGCGCCTGTGTCCGTGTCAAAAGTGGCCCAAGCGGGTTTGCTGGCAATGCTATAGGTGAGCGTGTCGCTTTCCGGATCGGTGGCCCCAGGAGTAAAGCTGTAGCTGCCGTCTTCGGCCACACTGGTGGCTGGCGAACCTGTAATATTGGGGGCTTCATTGGTATCGAGAACAGTCACGAGTATGACGCGCACATCGGTTCCCGAGGTGCTTCCGGTAACAGTGACTTCCACGTCATAGGTCCCATCGCTGTCCGCATCCGATGAATTTTCATAATCGGGCGCACTGATAAATGCAAGGGAGCCACTTGTGGCACCAACAGAGAATAGAGCCTGATCGGCACCTCCACTAATAGCGAAACCGGGCGTACCGGTAACACCATCGGAGGGCACGATCAATACGCCGATGCTGTTTTCAAAAATACTGGCGGCATCGGAGGAAGACCCCGTGAAGCTGATTGCCGCTGCATTAGGGCCAGCGGTGTTGGTACCATCGGACGCTTGAATGGAGTAAGTGGGTGCGTCGGCGGAACCATCGTGGACAAATTGCACTTGTCCCTGATCTACGTCGGCTTGCGTGAAGTTGGTGATGGCGACGCCGGGGTCGGTTACGAATTCAAATTGGCCATTTGTAATACTGGATGCAGTCAAGGTTATTTCGGCTGCCGTGTTGTCGGGGTCCACGAATGTAAGATTATCGGTGGATAAAATGACGGCCTCATCCACTTCGATGTTCAGGGCGTTGTTGACCTGTACCGGCCCGCCGCTGGCGGGCTTGTCGGGGTGGTCTTGCACATCCACATAGAGCGAATAGTTGCGATTCAGCCCGTCGCTATCCTGAATAAAGAGAGACAGATTGCGTTGGCCGGTGGAGCGCAGCACGAAGGTATCGGTGTAGGTAAGGTTACGCACCAACGCCTGTACCGCTGCCAGTGAAACGGCGCCAAAGTCAATTCGGAGCGCTTTGCCCGTCCCATCCTCGAAGGGGTCGATGTCCCCGATTTTTACGCCTTCATAAAATATTTCGTAATCTTCGCGGCTGATCTGGCCTGTACCGGTGCCATCAGATTGGACACCGAGTACCTCATACTGGCCGTCGGAGAAGGTGACGTTGAAGCGAATGTAACCATTATTCAGATGCGTCAATACAGTATTACTATTGTCCAGGTCACTAACCACCGCATCGAGATCGATGTCCACCAATTCGCTTCCCGTACCGGCGTAGGTGGTGGTATCGCCTTCAATATTGTCAATCTTGGGTGCACGTGGATCGGGCACAATGAAATTCAATATCAGATAGCTTTTGGTGGAAGCGCCAGTGGTATCGTAGACTTCAAAGGTAATGGGGTAGGTGCCGGCATCCAGCCCCTCATCAACAATTCCCGGAGTGAATACAAAGTTTCCCGCAGTGGGTTCTGTCAAGGCTCCTTGAATATCACCGAGGCTGCTCACGTCAACTGCGGTGCCAGTTATGCTGAACTCAAACGTTTGCCCCTTCTCCACAATCACATTACGGCTTTCAGGAATATTCTCACTGGGCGTGTACCCCACCGACGGTTTGTCCTGCAAGTCCAGAATAAAATCCACGTGGCTTTTGGATTTTATGCTGCCGTCGGAGGCAATATCCTCGACCACAATACCCATGCTGTACAGGCCGGAGGTTCTGGTGCCGGAGCCCTCCCAGGTCACGACGCCGGTATTTGAATCGATGGACATTCCGGCTGGGTTTTTGTACGTTTTACCGCTGAAGGTGCAATCTTCGGGAGTATCGCCATCATCATCTCCCAACTCGCTGCAGTTGGCGAGTCGAAAACGCACCTTATCCGCGTTGGGATCAGTGGCCGCCACGTCAAAGGTAAAGTTATCCAGTGCAGTAATCCCATCTGACTGTAACTTGGGGACTTCAAAAATAATCGGCAGGTCGATTTTCGGTGCGAGATTGCCATCCTTCATATAGATTGTGGACTGGATTTTCCAGTACCCATCAGCATTGTTCTTCAGTCCGCTAATACGCGCGTTGTCGGTGTAATAGACGAGATAGCTCTGTTCAGGGTCGAGGTTTATTGCCGTAAAGGTGGTGGTTCGCAGGGCATACTCAGCGCCAGACGCATCGCCATTGATATAGTCAAGAACATTACTGGCTTGCGTAAAACTGATTGTAGGGGACGATTCCAAGCTCGGCGTATTGGTTTGGTCGTATCTCCAAGCGGTTTTTACGGTAACCACGACGTCATCGTTGGCACCATCGTCATCGACATCCGCCGCTTGCCAGCTAATGGATCCCCCCCGAAAATGCGAAGCCCAGGCACTGGCTGGCGCCATGGCAGCAAAAATAATCAGGAATCCTGCCAGGGTGGCAGAACAGGCGTTACGGACGGAACTGATTTTCATGACCGAGATGTCCCCAAGTGCTAAGCGATAAATCTATGGTTGGTATAATTGGGTAACTGCCGTTAAAACCTTCAACGAAAACCCTCTTAAAGGCAACTCTATTAACTTGTTTACGGCTCCCGCGTGGCCGCAGACAATTAATGGAGGTGCCCTAATACCATTATCGTGAGAAATATAGGGCGGGGCTTGTCCAGGCGTCTCGGGTTTATTGACGATTTGTTGCAACGAGCAGTTTGTTGTAACGGATAAACAGGCCGTTTGTACGGCGACGTCACAGATGTCGCAGCCAATCGTGGAATTCGGGGCGGTTGTCGTGACCTAATGTGTACTCACGCCCCGCCAGAACAGACGCCTGGGTGTGCCCTCTATCGAGGGCGTCACTCGGACTAATGCCAAACGTCTGCTTGAACAACCGGCAAAAATGGCTATGGCTGGAAAAGCCCCAACGTAAAGCCACATCGATAATTTTTTGGCTGCCGCCATCAGACCGAACAAGCTGTTCTAGACAGCGATCCAGACGCGCGTCCCTGATATAGGATGAAACGCCTCCCAAGGGAGCAAACATCCGGTAAAGCTGAGCCCGTGAACAGCCGAAATGCCGGCAGAGATGATCTGGCGTAAGCGTTTGAGACTCAAGGTTTCGCCGAATATAAGTTCGAATAGCCCCCAAAGTGACACCTTCCATTACACCTGCATGTTCCTCGCAAGCGTTTCTTCCTCGCGCAAATGCTCCGAGAACGGCGCCCAAAAGTGTGCGATTGATCATTTCCAGTTCCGCAACAGACGCTGACGGCAAATTCCGCCAAACATTCAGAAGATGACTGCTCAGGATATTACCCATCGGCGAAGCCGCGGATATCACGGTTCCGTATGCCAATTCGTGCGACCCGGCGAACGAAAAAAGCAAATCGCGTGGGATGACCAGCGACAGTGCGTTTGATGGCTTTGCTCGCGTCTCCAGCACCTGGCCAAGGTCCAGAAAGCTGATATCACCAGGGTTAACTCTGACATCACGATAGCCGTTGTGCCCTTGATAGCCTCCCGAGAGGTATAGCTGAACCAGCAAGTGATCGGCGCCTTCATCTGCCCGGTGCTTTTTGTCCCGCCGAAACCGCAACCCTGAGAAAGAACTGGTACCAAAAAACATGCTGCCCAGATTGAAGCTTTCCACCTGGGCAGAAAATGCCTCCGGCGTTTCCATTAGGTCAGGAAAGGAGTCAAATAGCGGCAAAACACTTTCCCGCCAAGTGGCAAAACGCTCGGCGGCAGGCAGTGTATCCGTCTGAAAAAGGGCATGGGGTACGAGAGCAGGGCTTGCAGGAGTATATGTGGGGCTGTTATTCACCGGACATGTCAGTTTTGGTTTCATTTGTCCTACACCTTACTAGTCAATCCGGTAAAACAAATGGATTTTTTTGTCTTCGCTCACCTTTTCAACGGGAATGAAATTAAAGCAGTAGGTACCAGGCGCCCGAGCCTCTACCTGCCCCTCGCGAGAACGAATATTGTCCTTTCGGTCCAGATGATCGGTGTGATAGCCGCCATCGACCGTAACCGGGTGCACATGAAAATCAAAGTCGACCAAAATGTCCGCAGCAAAATGGTAAGCAACGCTGTTACTGCCTTTCAAGGTAAAGCAGTGTTCGGTGCTCCAGTTGCTGTCATGCCGTACAACCAGCCGCTTTTCAACCCATTCCCCCGGCTTTGGGCTTTGCCCGTCATGGGCGCAAACCGCACCCGCCATCAGTAACAGGAGGATACCCACCATGGTGTTGGCGGCCGGTTTGAGCCTTCGTGACAGTCGGGTGACGGTGAAAACTAGAGGAATAGAGGAGAACAGTGTCATCAAGACTCACTTTTTAATATCATCGATACTGCCGGTGTTATTCATGCAACGTCGATTTGATCGAGTCAAAGTGGCATGACGGGCTCACATGCTTCTATAGGCGTAGCCGACACCTGTAGAGTCACCCCAAAATGTGAACTACATCACATTATAGTCGACCCATTCAAACCTCGCCATTTTTATGGCCACTTGAAAGATGATGGCCCTGACCCCGAGGTTTCAGCTATTGCGTTAATTTTGTGAACCCTGTCACAGTTTAGTAGATGATAAATCCGGAAGAGGGAGAATTTTTTGACTTTTTCATCGCTACAGCAAGGCGGAGGAGGGAAAATTACGGGATTCGGGGCTGGAATTAGTGCTTCATTACCTCGGAGGCCGGCGAATCATGGCACCATGTCCCGCCGGTTCGAACCGTCATGGTCAAAAACGCCAACCGATAACCGCGCCCCACAGCTCGGCATAGTCACCGTCCACGTACGCGCGCTGTAGCCGGCCACCGATGGAGAAGCCGTCGGCCACTTCGTAGTTCACGCCCAGGGCCGCCACGGGATCCACGCCATCATTGCTCGCAGATGGAACCGTATCCCCGAAAACGTCAATATCCCGTTTCCAGAAAAACGCGCCGAGGTCGGCCGTCACGTTGAGGGCGTGGGTTATCGGGTATTGGTAGCGATAGCTCAGCGTCCAGCCGTCGCCGGTGGCCGGGTAGTGGCGTATAAACGCCCTTCGCAGGGTATCCACATCAGCGGCTTGGGCTTGCAGGTCGACCGTCACATCCCCCAGATCCAGGTAACCAAGCTGCACGCCGGCCCAGGAATGGAACTGATAGCCGACTGAGAACTGTTGCGCGCGGCGGGATCTGTCGAAGCGTTCGATGTCAACCGTTACGCCGTCATTCGCCATTTTACTGATAAAACGACCGGAACTTCCGGCGCTGACGCTTTGGTAAAACCCCAATTCGATATTGAAGGCATCGTCCAACGCTTGCGCATGCCCCCGCTCGGCGGACAACAAGAGGACAGGAACAAGCAGGAGCGACAAGAGGGTGTTTCTTGCCGCTGTCGGGCCAGCTCTATTCATGCCCTTCCCCTTGCCGAGGCGGGTTATCAATAGCAGGCCGCCGACCAGTATCAGGAAGAATCCATTGATCGCGCCACCCCCGCCCGTGGATTTGATGCTGCGATCCACGGCTTGTCCGGGTTCTGGTGGCGCCGGAACCGAGGCACTCACTGCGCCCGGATCTTCCACGGCGTTGTTGGCAAGACCATCGGCGTCGTTGGGGCCGCCATCCTCAATAGTGATCTGCACGCACAGATGGCCGGCCACCAATCCTTGCTCCCAGCTGTTGTCGCCAGGCGGCGGACAATAGCCGGGATTGCCGGGTGCGGAATGGAGCGCGTTATTGGTATTCTCCACAAACGTCATCCAGGCCCCATCCTGGAATTTGCGATAGACCGCGTCTTCCGGTATGGCCGCACGCTGAGGTATCACAACCCGTACGCTCTGTCCGGCATCGGGCAAGTCCTGAATTTCAAAATCGAAGATGCCACCCACGGGTTCGAAACCAGGGTCTGCCGCCAAATCCGCTTGTGTATTCAGATCCTCCGCACTCAGGAAGACGCCGCCCAGCTCGCCCAATAGGGCAAAGCGGCCCAAGCGGCACTGCATACCGGGATCACATTCAATCAGATAAGAGCCGGTCTCACCCACCTCTTCCGGCAGGACATTGCTGGCGGACAAATTGTCGAGATAATTGGCAATACCGTCGTCGTCCGAATCCGCCGTGCCTTCACTCTGGTCGTCAACACCATCCATGTCGCTATCGACGTCAGGACTCAGGGTTGGCAATGCTTCCACTACCCGGAAAAACAGTCGGGCCGTACCGGTGGCACCTTCGCTGTCGGTGACTTGCACCTGCACCTGGTGCCGACCTGGATTCAGCCCGTTGGGGTCGAAGGTCAGGGCGGCATCCAACAAGTCTCCATCAGCATCCACCAGGGTATTGTCGGTGGCGGACCAGTCGAAGCTGTGGGTTTCGTTCAGGTTGGGATCAACCACCACCACGTTGGCGGTAACCGGGCCACCCGCGGCAGTCACCAGCAGGGTATTGACGCCTCCCTGACTGAGCTGCAAGGTTGCTTCCGGAGCAAGGTTGCGCTCGACGATCTGGATCGGGGTAGTCGTCCTGGTGCCACTGTTGATATCGAAGATATCCGGGTTGGCGGGATCATAACCATCGGCCAGATCCTCGGCATTGCTGGTGCGATCATCCAGGCGCACCAGCAGGGTTTCATCGCCCTCGCCAAGATCATCAACTGTAATATTCACTGGAATACTGGCTCGGGTTTGCCCCACACCGCCAGTTTCGGTAAAGGTAACCATTCCGCTGATCAGGTCGTGATCGGCGCTGTCCGCCGTGCTCACTGCATCAACCACAAAGGGAACGGTCAGGGGGTAGAAGGGTGATTCGCCATTGAGTATCACCTCGATGGCCACACTGGCACCCTCTACCGTGGTTTGATCCTTGCTCAGGGACACCAGCGGCCGCACGTTAACCACTTGTGCGACTTCGACTGAATTGCCCAGCCGGTCCTCGGCAACCCAGGTCACTTCATTGCGACCTGGCGGCAGCAAAATCACCCCGCCTTGCAGTCCGTCCACAGCGGGCGCGCAGCAACCTGCGCCATCGACATTATCCGTTACCAGATCAGCCAGCGCCTCCCCAATCGCTGCGTTGCTGGAGTCCGTCGCCAATCCCAGCAGTTGTGTCAGGTGCACGGTGGTATAGAGTGCGTTGGCATCCACCGTCACGGCCTCGGGTGCCGTCAGCACCGGCGGTGTCAGGTCGTAGTAGTCCAGCGGATCAGCCGGGTTGGTGTCATCCAGGCTTTCTTGATAGTCGCTGAAGTTGTCGCCATCGCCGTCCACACCGGGGGAGACCTGAATACCAAAAGCAGCAAGACTGACGGATTCCTCTCCGTCGCTGACGGTGATAGCGATACCCTCATAGGACCCCACATTCACATCGGCGGGGATACCCGAAACAAGACCGGTGAGGGGGTTCAGACTGAGCCATGCGGGTAGGCCGGTTGCACTATAGGAAAGCATATCTCCCACATCGGCATCGCTGACGACGGGCGCAAAACTATATAGCTGACCGACTGTCGCATTTGTCGGCGCCATGCCACCAATGACAGGGGCCTCATTCACATTGAGGACATCAATGTTAAACGATGGTAGATCCACTGATTCGACGCCATCACTGACGCTGATGACAATGTTTGCGCTTACGCCCACATCACCATTGCCGGGGGTACCGGTAAGCGCACCGGTGGTCGGATCGAAACTGGCCCAGACTGGCGCCTGGTTGATGCTGAATGTCAGATCATCCCCATCAACATCACTGACGGCAGGTACAAAATTGTAGATTGCACCTTCATTGATCGTAACTGGCGGTGCGCCGCTAATTGCCGGCGCATCGTTAACGGAGTTGATGGTCAGGTTGACGGTCGCGGTATTTGAATCAGTGCCCTCATCGTCCGTCACGGTATAGCTGAAGCTATCGCTACCGTGGTAATTGGCATCTGGAGCATAGTTCACCGTGCCATCACCATTATCGGTCACTTCGCCATGAGCTGGTGCGCTGGTGATAACAATAGTCCCGGTATTCAGTGTGCCATCGACGTCGGTGTCGTTAGTCAATATCTGAATGGTAACCGGTGTATCTTCGTCGGTGCTGGCCGTGTCGTCATTCGCCAAGGGTGCATCGTTCACTTGTTGTATGGTCAATGTAACCGTGGCTGCGGGCGACCATAGACCGCCATTATCCATAACGCGATAGGTGAAACTGTCGCTGCCATTATATTCGGCGCCCGGCGTGTAGGTAATGGCACCAGTGGTGGTGTCGATGGCGGTGATGCCGTCTTGGGCAGCGGTGACGACTTCCACAGATGCTGCACTGAGGCTGCCATCGATATCGCTA
Source organism: uncultured Cellvibrionaceae bacterium (assembly GCA_964515945.1). Lineage (GTDB taxonomy): Bacteria > Pseudomonadota > Gammaproteobacteria > Pseudomonadales > Cellvibrionaceae > CAYQQJ01. The sequence continues at coordinate 17,519 of CAZEWY010000032.1, read as the reverse complement.
TCGTTACCCAAAACGTTAATCTCGTAGGCAACGTCCTCCTGCACGATGGCGGTGTCGGCGTTGGCAACCGGGGCATCATTAACGCTGTTAACCGCCAGGGTGACCGTGGCCGCATTGGACGTACCATCGTCGTTGTCTCTGACCACATAGGTAAAGCTATCGCTGCCGTTGTAATTGGCATCGGGTGTATAAGTCACCGCGCCAGTCAGCGCATCTACGTTGGTGATGCCGTTGGCCGCATCGGTCATCACCAGCACAGTGGTCGCATCAAGGGTACCATCGAGGTCACTGTCATTCGCCAGGACATCTATTACCACTGAGTCATCTTCGTCCAGAGTGCCGTTGTCGTTTGCGGCAGTGGGCAGATCATTCACACCCGTCACGTTGACCACCACCGTCGCCGTATTGGAGACGTCGCCGTTCTGATCTTCAATGGTGTAGGTGAAGCTGTCGCTGCCGCTGAAGTCCAGGTCTGGCTCGTAGTCCACCTGCCCTCCATTGATTGTGACCGATCCGTTGGTGGGCTGTACCGCAATGGTAATCGTGGAGGAATCGACGCTATCACCGCTGTCGATATCACTGTCGTTGGCAGCAACATCAATGGTCACGGCATTGTCCTCCGGCGTACTTGCCAGATCCGCACTGGCCACTGGGGCATCATTGACGCTGGCGACCGTAATCATAACCGTCGCTGCATTGGACAGGGCACCGTGAATATCTTCGACCGTGTAGGTAAAGGTATCAGTGCCATGATAGTCCGCGGTGGGGGTATAGGTAATGACCCCGGTTCCGGTGTCAACACTAGTGCTGCCATTGGTCGGGCCTGAGGTCACTTGCATGCTGGCGGCATTAAAGCTGCTGTCCGCATCAGTGTCATTGCCCAGCACGGCGATATCCACCATCTGGTCTTCGTTCACGTTCGCCGTATCATCGCTGGCCGCTGGTGCGTTGTTGGTGACGGTAAAGTTGAGCGTGGTCTTGTCCGAGACACCTGCGTAGAAGTTGCTGGCGTTGTCCCTGAAAGCCGTGCCTGCAATCTGAACGTAGTAGTCCATGTTGGGCACCAGCGTGGCGACAAAGTCCACTGTGGCACTATTTCCGCTGATGGACACATTGCTGGAAGTGGCTGCCACACTGTCCACTAGGTTATCCGCCTCATCATAAAGCTCTACCAGCGCGTCGGCACCGGAGCCAGCGGCGATCACTTCGCTAAAGGTTAATACCACATTCTCATCAAACTGCACGTCGGTGGCGCCATCCGCTGGGTTACTGCTGCTCAGGGTGGGCGCGGTGGTATCCACCAATACACCACTGGTCGAACCGGGTGCATTCAGCGTCACATTGAAATTATTGCCCGCTGCGTCGCGCGCGGTACCGCCGTTGAGATCGACTGACCCGGCAACGCCAATCCCGTCGTTATCGTTATCGCCCGCCTGCACGGTGTACTGGAACACCAGTGCATCGGTACCAGAGCCGGACGTGTAGGCGGCGTAACGGGTTGCGCCGCCGATAGTCAGCGCCAGACGCGGTATGCCGCCTCCGGTATTGATAACAACCGCTTCGCTGGTGTTTATCGTAAAGCTCAGCGATTCGCCCGCCTTGTAGGCGCCATTCGAGGGCACGGTAACCGAAGTCACGGCCGGTGCCGATGTGTCGATAGCGTAGTTATTTGAATCCGTGGTGCCCGTGCCACTGTTACCTGCGGCGTCGGTCACACCGGTATTATCGAGCGTGATGACATTGGTCGCATCGGTCACGCTGGCGCTCGGCGTCAAGGTCGCTGTCCAGGTGATGCCGCCATCAGCGGAACTGACGGCACTCAGGCTGCCGTTTTCAATAGTCAAATCATCGTTGGTGAAACCTGTCACTGCCTCGTTGAAGGTCACGGTGATGCCGGAGGTTTCGCCCGCGTTCAACTCCGTATCGGCGACGACAATGGTTGCGGTCGGAATTCCGGTATCGACGGCGTAATTATTCGAATCCGTGGTGCCCGTACCGCTATTGCCAGCGGCGTCGGTTACGCCGGTATTGTCCAGGGTGATGACATTGGTCGCATCGGTAACGCTGGCGCTAGGCGTCAAGTTGGCTGTCCAGGTGATGCCACCATCGGCTGAGCTCACAGCGCTCAAGGTACCGTTGGCAATGGTCAAATCATCATTGGCAAAGCCGGTCACCGCTTCACTGAAGGTAATAGTGACGCCGGAAGTTTCGCCCGCCGCCAGGGCGGTGTCGGCCACGACTATGGTTGCCGTCGGGGCTGCCGTATCCACCAATACAGCGGCGGTGGAACCTACTGAGTTCAGGGTAAGAGTCAGGCTGTTATCGGCTGCGTCGCGTAACGTGCCGCCATTCGGATCAAGCGCGCCAACGGCAATGCCATCGGCGTCGTTGTCACCCGCTTGTACGGTGTAGCGGAATAAGAGCGCGGACGTGCCGCCACCACTGAGGTAGTCTGCGTATCGCGTAGTCGCACCCACGGTCAATGCAATACGTGGGGTGCCGCCACCAGTGTTTACGGTGATGTTTTCGTTCGTATTGACAGTGAAATCGAGGTTTTGGCCGGTAGCATAAGTGGCGTTGGCTGGGACGCTGACACTGGTTATGGTTGGCGCGGATGTGTCGATGGCGTAGTTATTCGAGTCCGTCGTGCCCGTACCGGCGTTGCCGACAGCATCGGTCACACCGGTGTTAGCGAGTGTGATGACATTGGTCGCATCGGTGATGCTGGCGATCGGTGTCAAAGTTGCCGTCCAGGTAATGCCGCCATCGGCGGAACTTACTGCGCTCAAGGTGCTATTGGCAATGGTCAAGTCAGCATTGGTAAAACCGGTCACGGCTT
>CAZEWY010000032.1:0-14580 GCA_964515945.1 uncultured Cellvibrionaceae bacterium | reverse complement strand
CATTAAAGGTAATGGTCACCAGCGACGTTTCGCCTGCGGCCAGGGCGGTGTCGGCCACCACAAGAGTGGCCGTCGGGCGCGCTGTGTCAATGGCGTAGTTATTGGAATCGGTAGTGCCCGTGCCAGTATTGCCAGCGGCGTCGCTCACGCCGGTATTGTCCAGGGTGATTACGTTGGTTGCATCGGTCGCGCTGGCGCTCGGCGTCAGGGTTGCCGTCCAGGTGATGCCGCCATCGGCTGAACTCACGGCACTCAATGTGCCATTGGCAATGGTCAAGTCAGCATTGGTAAAACCGGTCACGACTTCATTAAAGGTAATGGTCACCAGCGACGTTTCGCCTGCGGCCAGGGCGGTGTCGGCTACTACAAGAGTGGCGGTTGGTGCGGTATGGTCGAAGCTGTACGTTTGCCCGGCGGTATAGCCAGCGGCAATCGCATTACCGGCCGTGTCGGCAATGCCGGTACCGGAGCCGTCCAGGTCCAGCCGCATTGTGCCGTCGCCGCTGATACTGTTGACAGTGACGGTATAGGTGCTGGCGTTGACTGGAGTGACTAAAGCGATGGAGCCGCTGGCGGTGCCTGTCTCCGTTAGCGCGAAGTCAGCGGTATCGACACCGCTCACGTTCTCGGAGAAAGTAACCGTGTAATCAACACTGGCTGCATTGGTGAGGACGCCGGTGACGCGGTTGATGGATGACACAGTTGGCACGTCTCGATCCACCGTATGCGTATCACCGCTTGCATAGGCCGCGACGTAACCGTTGGTGTTGTTGCCATTACCACTTGCGTCAACGATATTAGTATTGGATGCCAAATCGAGCCGGAAAGTGCCGGTGCCCGAGATAGTATTGACCGTAACGTCGACCGACGTGCCAGAGACGGCGCTCACAGATGCAACCGTGCCCGTGGCAGTGCCGGAGGCGGTTGTTACCTGAAAGTCATCCTTGGAAATATTCGATGCCGATTCGTCAAAGGTAACTGTGTAAGTGACTGATGAAACAGTCGCTGCCGGGGAACCGGACAAATCTATACTTTGCACAACCGGTGGATCGGTATCGGGAACCTGAAGATTGGAGACGGCAAAATCATCAATCGCTACATAAAAGGAGCTATTTGCCGTAATGGTCAGGGATGTAACATCGTCCGGAAGTCCGGAAATATCAAAATTACTACTCTCGCTAAGATTGGCTAGTGAGCCGCTGTTGACACTTCCGCCCTTACTTGTAGTGAAATAGAAGGTGCGACTCGCCCCGCTGAAGTTATAAAGAGAAATGGAAGACGGGGTAAATGTTTCACCATTTGTGAATTCTAAAGTAATGCTGGTTTCGTAACCGTAAGCATTGACCACGTTGCCATAACCAGACCATTGGTAGCTTCCATAATCAGCCGCATTGACGGTTAGCAGATAGTTTTTGTAAGTACCTTCATAAAACTGAGCGTCAAAAGTCGGGTCGTTGTAAGCGCCGCTGCCCGCTCTGTACTGACTGAAATCTATGGTACCGGTAAATTGCAAAACGCCTGTAAAATCTTTCATGGCGATCGATTCTGGCAAAGGCCTAGTTTCAATGTCCCCTTTATGAATTTCTAGTTCCCAATCGCCGTTATAATTCGCATTACCGGTTAAATTATCGGATGCCGCCACGTCGACGTGTGTATTGCCTTTAATTATTTCTAGGAATTGCTCGCCCTCGCTGCCCTTGCCCAATTCGCATCCATATAACAACAAATCACCACCCGGTCGCACGGCACCATTGATGGCGGCGAGCGCGTTGATCCTCTCGCGTATAGACTTAGTGTTAATTCGCGCATTACCCAGCTGCAGGGCGCCTTCTTCGGCGTGCGAAACAATGTGTAAAGCATCGAGATCATGATAACGAGAAAGCACGTTTTCCAACTGTTCAAGGCCATTGGATGTCGCTGCCAACTCAACAAATTCGACACCGGGCCGCGTCTGCGCATGGAAGACATGTTTGTCAGGAACAGCCGCGTCGATGATTATCAGCTCCTTGATGGGCTGTCCCCGCGTGATGCCGAAGTTGCTATCGTCGTCTGGCGTTTGAGGTAACTGGCTTTGTCGTTCGCCAATGATCTTTGAGTGCAGCGGCAGTTCCTTTAATACGCCGGAACGCAGGTAATTGCGTTGGTATGCACCCGCAGGAGGGGAAACATTTGCGTAAGCCCCAAAAGGGAGAAGTAACGAAGTTAGTCCGTTTATAATGTGCTTTTTCATATACGTTCTCGCAAACCTTAAATATGAATCCTGGTTACTTTTTAGGGCCGATGAAACTGGCGGAGGTCCCGGTGTTGTCTCGCCAAAAATCCATTTCCTGATATTTGGCAAAAAGATCGGGCGGCAAAATGCTGCGACGCTGAACGAATTCCACTTTGCTCTTAACCGTGTGCAGTCCTTTTACACCGAGCTGCAAATCAAATTCGTTCTCCGCATATTCCACGTTATTGAAGTCATGATCGAAAGCCGGCTCCCCCAGAAACTGGTATAGCAACTCTATCGTTCGCGCCGGGTTTTGGGTCAGCTTGTCGTAATCCACCAACAACAAACGGTCGGAAAAATCTCCATAATAAGCTTCCTTCAATGCCATCCACGCCGCGCCCACAGGGCCACCCGCATTAATCAATGCCTCGCATCGCGTGTAGACGGTGAGACGAGTGCCCGGGGAATACATGCGGCTGTAATCGAAAGGGTTTTTACGGTGAATGCGTTCGAAACTATCCATGATCCAGGCGGGATTACGTACGCAACAAATAATTTTAAAACCGTCGAATAATTCCACCAATTGATGCAGCCGCGCTGTCCAGATACGATTGGTATCAAAAATGATTTGCTTGTCCGCTTTATCCTTGTAATAGGCTTCGAATAAGGACAGGCACATGGTTTTGCGCTTGGCTTCATTGAAAAATGCAGAAAATTCGCTGCCAGCGCCCATTTGCTCCAACGATGCGTTCATCAGGTTTGCCGCCGGGCTGCTCATGGCTGCGTGAAAGCGGGGATTTTGCCGCAACAAAGCCGCCAGCAGCGTAGAACCGGAACGGGGCAAACCGGAAATAAAGTGAAATTTTTGTGAGTCTGACAAGTAAAGTTCTCTTTTCAAACAATAATTAATTAATCACGCGTTGCTTTGAAGCATGCGGGTAAGCATCCGCTGCTCACCCGCATCCGTTATTTTAGTTCCGCGATGGAAATATGCCTTCCAGGGCAATAACGAAATTAGTGCCCAGGAACGGATTGCGTATTGAGAATGGCTGGTTTCCGCCAGCAGGGTCCACAGTCACATTCACGGTTTCAGTATTACCAAGCGTCACCGGATCGTTCAGTGCGTCAGACCAGATAGCGGCGGATGGAGCGCCGCCAGCCTGGGATGCGCCTAGGATATTATTGGTTGCGGATGGCGTGGCATTTGCGCCTGATGGCGTGCCCGCTACGGAAAACGAGGCTGTGGCTGCGGCAGCATGAGTATGCGTCGGCAGTTGGGCCGATGTAAGAGTCATATTTTCTGTACCCGCCATTTCACCTTGTGTGATAGGGGAGAGTCCTGGGCCTTGACCTATGCCGATCGGACTGCGACCACGCAAATCCGGTAATGCAAAAGTCGTTGTGCCATTGCCCCCATAAGTCGTACCCAGCAGCGAAAACAAAGCGGAATTTTGCGCGATGGACAACAGTTGCCCCTGGCAAAAGGCCCAACCGCGCGGTGCGAAATTAAACCCCACCATGCGAATTTCACCGATAAATGGTTCTGACATCTTTTATTCTCCTGTTTTTTTGTTATACATCCAAATAACTTGGAAGAGCGTGTGTGCTCATTTATTACAGCCCTATACGGACTCTATTACGGTAACCGCTTGCGGTGAGCAACCCGCTACCGAAATGCCTCCACGCCTTTCGATGGCATGGGCGCGGTAGTTCCTTTGGCAACCAGCTCCTGATAAGTTGCCCCCAACTTGCTCCATGCACAGTCCCTATCGGAATCACTGACCTCTCTTTGCTTGGCTTGGCCGTCCGCGTGAAAAACCTTGTCGGGCTGCTTGGAGTGAACGGTCATTCTGCGCCGAATATGCAGCCGCTCATCTGCCTTTATGGTCAAACCAAAATGTTCTGCGGCTTGTTCGATTCGCGTTTCATCCAGCGCATCGTAATCAATAAGTTCCACACCCGGCTCATCGGCGACATTCAGCATTTCACCCATAAGTTCGCGCAGTACCTGGATGCGCAACTCCCGCACACCCCCATGGCGATGTTCCGCAAAAACCGGGTGCAGGGCGCTCAGACTTTTGTCGCCGGACATATGCCGGCCGGCTTGGCGGGCGTGGGATGCGAGTATTTCCAATGGGTTACGAACCAGCAGGATAACCGGGGTTTCTGAGTATAGTTCACGCAAAAGATGCCAGCTAAAAATATCCCAGGCATTCCATTTGATAATTATTTTCGATCTACCGGCTATTGAACTGCCCTGTAGATGAATCAACCGGGGAAGCACGCGGGTTTTGTCGTCGCGAATCAAGGATTCATCCAGCAAAATGTCCGTCAGTAACTGCGATTCGGAAAGAATGCAGGTATCGTCAAGTTCGGACAGGCATCCCGACAGCAGCGTCGACCCACAGCGCGACAAATGGAATATGAACCCCGCAGGCTGAATAAGCTTTGTGGTTCCCGCCAGGAGCACGTTTAATGATGTTCTCGGCCGGACAAACTGGTTGATCAATAACGAACGCTGGCACCTCCCTATGTATTCATCATGAAAGGGCTCGGTGGCGTGGCTATCGGGCAGGCACCATTGAATATTGCGGGTTTTGGGGTCGTAACGGTAGGGCAACCAATGTTGACTCAGTTGCTCAACGTCGACTGTCAACTGTTGTTGATTACACCAATGCAGGCTATTGAGGAGTTCGTTATCCGTTACGGTTTCGAGATGCCACGTCGCCTTAAGTTGCTGTAATAGATCCGGCACATGGTGGATTTCACGGCATGAATCCAACTGGGAGGAATCCGTTAGCAGCTGTCGGTACCGCGGTAGCACGCTTTCATTCAGCTCGCACTCCGTCATGCAACACCCCCGAAGCTGGAGGCGGCACGGGCTGATGCCGAAATTATTTGATGGCGCAACCAGTCGTTGGCAAGGCAGTCAATCACCAGATTGACACGGTCACGGGCACTCTGATTGCGAACCGCGTGGACCCGGTCCGCGTTGATATACCACAGTTCTCCCGCCGCCATGGGTACGCGTGATCCATCGACCGTGAAGAATATGTCTTCGTTCGTCGCGACCGGCAGGTGAAGCCGCGCCTCACCATATTCAATACTCAAACCGCAGTCCCTATGCGGCAGAATCTCGGCGCCGGCTCGAAGGCGCATCAGCCTGACAGCCTTTACCGGACACTTGAGACTATCCAAAATGGCCGTTAAAACGGGGGAGCATTGCAGCCTGGGTAAATTCGACCACTGCTGTCCGTCTTCAATGGCAAATGCCTGCAATAACGGGTGCGCGTTGGCATGCTGCTGCTCACAACGCAGCGGCAAAACGTCCCAATCGCCATCATAATCCCGCTCGTTGACGTGCCGCACCCATGGCTGTTCCGCCAGGTTTTGAACTTCCGCCTGCAACCCGGCCAAATTCGTTACGCGATCAATATGGGCAAACCCAATCACCTCATCGTCCGTTTCCAAGCGGCGAGCACAGGTGATCATGGCCGGCTGACCGGCCATGCCAGCGGACGGAGTGTCGAGTACGGAGTGAGTGAGATGTTGAATATCGGTCATACGCGGGGAGGCTCCCGGTATGGCCACGTGCGATCCATTATCCCGCTTTCAAACGGTTGTTGAGACATGCAGAATTCCTGTTCTCTGCTATCGTATTCCATCGTATTTGTCAGACATTCATGCCACAGCGACGGCATATGATGCGCGTTTATCTTCGATATTTATGTTTATGAAGGTACGGTTGAGTATAGACTATGTCCTTTGCATTGCCGACTTATATTTATGGGCAATTTACAAGACAACATTCATTTGCGATCCGCGACAGCCGGGGATATTGGCTTTATGCGGGACCTGTATATAGGCACTCGCATGTCCGAACTGGCGGCGAGCGGTCTTCCCGAGCCGGCATTCAGACAATTTCTCGCTGTTCAGTTTGCAGCCCAACATCAACATTATACGACGCACTACAACACCAGTGATTTCAATATCGTCGAAGCGGATGGCGTGCCCATTGGGCGCTTCTTTGTTGACTACTGGAGGACGGAGATCCGGGTGGTCGACATTACATTAACGCCCCAGGCGCGCGGACAGGGCATAGGGAGCTACTTGTTCCAGTTGATTTTCGACCAGGCGCTCGCCCGCAAAAGCCCAGTGACCATCCATGTTGACCGCAACAATCGCGCCTTGGGTTGGTACGAACATATGGGGTTTAGCCTGAAGGCCGATTCAGACCCTGTGTATTTACTGATGGAATGGACGCATTCTCCTGAAATCTGCCACACTCCCAACCCACACAAAAGGGAAGGTTGAATTCATCTGCGTACGGACCGGCTTTCGCCCAGGGAATGCGTTGATAGAATCATTCGGTTTTTGGGCAGGTATGTATAGCGGCAAGAGCTTTTCGATATGGCCTGTTGATTGGCAGTAGCGGGCTCATTAATGGCTGCCTTCATAAAAATTCACCCCTCCGGGCTGCCGCTTGAACCGTTTATACTCCCATTGATACTGCTCGGGCACGTCCAGCACGCAGGTCTCGATGCCCCGGTTGAGGGCGCGTACGGATTCCTCTTCGTCGCTGCTGTAGATGGCGCTTTCCGCCGGGCGGAAAATGACCTCGAAGCCGCCATCGACGCGTTTGGCGTAACCGTATACTGCCGAGCAACCCGTGCGCTCTATCAATTTGTGGACCAGGGTCATGGTAAAGGTTGGTTGGCCGAAGAATTCACTGAAGGTACCGCCCGCCAGGTTGGGCGTCTGGTCCGGCAGTATGCCGGTGAGCTCACCCCGCTTGAGCGCCTGTAACAAGGCCGCAACGCCGCGATTATTGGTGGGCACCAATTTGGCGCCAGCTTTTTCCCTGGATGTGCGCACCAGGTCTTCAAATTCCTGCCGCTTGGGGGGTTCATAAAGGTTGGTCACTTGCCCCAGGGTCGAGAGATAAATGCCCAGCACTTCCCAGTTACCCAGGTGCGGCGCCAGTACAATCAGCCCCTTGCCCCGGGCCAGATAGTCCTTCGCCACATCCAGCCCCTGAACGCCGACAATTCGGTTATAGGTCCAGGAAGTATCCCGCGTCCAGATGGCGAGGATTTCACCGGCGAGGCGGCCGGTCTCGCGCAGGCTGGTCTTTTCCAGGTGGCGCTGCTGCTCTATGGTCCGGTCGGGGAAACAGCGCTCGATGTTTCTGCGCGTCACCGCTGCCATGCGCGTGCGGCACCAATAGTTGTAGTACCCCGCAGCATTGCCAACACCGCGCAGCAGCCACAGAGGCAACTGACCTGTTAGACGCAGCAGCGCGGGGAAAAGTATGGAGGGCAGGGACTTCATAGGACATCCAGAATAGAAGTTAATGCGGATCGGGCATTCTGCCAAATTATGGCCACAGGTAACAGCAAGGCCGTCGTATCTCTCCGTAAAGTAATGGCTCTATACGCTATCATGGCCCTGGCTGGCGGCAGCCGTTATAATTGCGCCTTTTCCGCGTCATACATTCAGCTTTCAGCCGGCTTCCGGCACAGGTGATACTTTTGGACAAACCGGATACCTCAACATTTCAAGGGCTCATCCTGGCCCTGCAACAATACTGGGCGGCGCAGGGCTGCGTGATTTTGCAGCCGCTGGATATGGAGGTGGGCGCCGGCACCTTTCATCCCGCCACCTTTCTGCGCGCCATAGGGCCGGAAACCTGGAATACCGCCTATGTCCAGCCCTGCCGCCGCCCCACCGATGGCCGCTATGGGGAGAACCCCAATCGCCTGCAACATTATTACCAGTTTCAGGTCATCCTCAAGCCGTCACCGGCAAATATTCAGGAACTCTACCTGGGCTCACTCCAACACCTGGGTGTAGACACGGCGATTCATGATATTCGTTTTGTCGAGGACAACTGGGAATCGCCCACTCTGGGTGCCTGGGGTCTGGGCTGGGAAGTCTGGCTCAATGGCATGGAAGTCACGCAGTTCACTTATTTCCAGCAAGTCGGCGGTCTCGAATGTTATCCGGTGTCCGGCGAAATCACCTACGGTCTGGAACGCATTGCCATGTATCTGCAGAACAAGGATTCCATCTACGACCTGGTGTGGACCCGGGACCCTCAGGGTGCGGTTGTGACTTACGGCGATGTCTTCCACCAGAACGAAGTTGAAATGAGCGATTTCAACTTCAATCACGCCAATGTGGAATTTCTGTTCCAAACCTTCGACGTCTGCGAGCGCGAGTCACAATACCTGATCGAACAGAACCTGCCTCTGCCGGCCTATGAGATGGTCATGAAGGCGTCTCACGCGTTTAACCTTCTCGATGCGCGGCAGGCCATCTCGGTGACAGAGCGTCAGCGCTATATCCTGCGTGTGCGCACCCTGGCGCGAGCGGTGGCACAGGCCTATTTCAACACCCGCATGCAATTGGGCTTTCCGCTGGCACCCGCCGCTTTGCGCGATGAAGTGACTGCGCGCGCCGTCGCCGAAGGAGAGCAATAATCATGTCGCAAGATCTGCATAGTTTTCTGGTGGAAATCGGTACCGAAGAGTTGCCGCCAACCGCCCTGAGCACCCTGTCGAAAGCCTTTGTCCGCGGTATCGAGCAGGGTCTCACTGCTGCCAATGTCGCCTTCACGTCCAGTCGCGCATACGCCACTCCGCGCCGTTTGGCAGCGGTTATTGAAGGTCTGCCGTCACACACGCCCCTTGAAGATGTCACCATCTGGGGACCGCCCGCCAATATCGCCTTTGACGACAAGGGGCAACCGAGCAAGGCCGCCCTGGGCTTTGCCAGTAAGAACGGGCTCAATCCGGACCAGTTGCAGGTGGAAAACGACGGCAAGATCGACAAGCTGGTCTATCACAGCAAGGCCGGCGGCCTGGCCATTCAAGCCCTGCTGGCGGATATCGTCGATCAGGCACTGGCAGGTTTGCCCATTGCCAAGCGTATGCGCTGGGGTGCCAGCCGCGCGGAGTTCGTGCGTCCTGTGCATTGGGCGGTGATGCTGTTTGACGATACTGTGATAGAAACCGAGATCCTTGGCGCTGCCAGTGGCCGTACGTCCCGCGGACACCGCTTTCACCACAACCAGCCCATTGAACTGCGCAATGCCGACGACTACGTCAGCAAACTCCGGGACGGCTATGTCATTGCCAGCTTTGAGGAGCGGGAAGCGAATATCCGCCAACAGGTAACGGCCGCCGGTAAGCAGTTAGGCGGTGCCGCGGTCATTGATGACGATCTTCTTAACGAGGTTACAGCGCTGGTGGAATGGCCGGTGGCCTTGGCGGGTAATTTCGATCGGGGCTTTCTCGAAGTACCGGCGGAAGCGCTGATTTCGTCCATGAAAGAACATCAGAAATACTTTCACGTAGTGGACGACAAGGGCGCGCTGGTGTCCCACTTCATCACCCTGTGTAATATCGAGAGCACCGACCCCGCACAGGTGATAGCCGGCAATGAAAAGGTGATACGGCCGCGACTGGCCGACGCCGCCTTCTTCTTTGAGACCGACAAACAGACGCGCCTCGATCAGCAGCGCGAACGCCTGCGCAATGTCGTCTTCCAGGCGCAACTGGGTACCCTGTTCGACAAGACAGAGCGGATCGCCAAACTCGCCGCCTACATAGCCGGAGCTATTGGCGGCGATACGGCCATGGCCGAGCGCGCGGGACATCTGTGCAAAGCGGATTTGGTCAGCAACATGGTCTACGAATTCGCCGACATGCAAGGCATCGCGGGCTACTATTACGCCCAAAATGATGGCGAGCCGGCAGAGGTCGCCGCGGCCATGCAGGAACAGTATCTGCCGCGCTTTTCCGGAGATCGCCTGCCGGAAACCAGCACCGGTAGCATCATAGCGCTGGCTGACCGGCTGGATACGCTGATCGGTATTTTTGCCATAGGCCAGGTGCCTACGGGGTCGAAGGATCCTTTCGGCCTTCGCCGGGCATCTCTGGCTGCGCTGCGCATTCTTGTGGAAAAAGAATTTGCGCTGGATCTACGTGATTTACTGGAGCGTGCACTGGCCGGTTACGGGTCACTGCCCAAGGGCGGCAATGCCGTCGAGCTCACCCTCAACTATATGCTGGAGCGCTTCAAAGCCTGGTATGAAGAGGCTGCCATCGCCAGCGAAATCTTCCAGTCGGTCAACGCCAAGAACCTGAGCTGCCCCCTGGATATCAACAACCGGGTGTACGCCGTCGCCGCTTTCTGCAAACTGCCCGAGGCAAGGGCACTGGCCGCCGCCAACAAACGTGTTTCCAATATTCTGGCCAAGGTGGAGGGCGGCCTGCCGAATAATGTCGACCCCGCGCTTCTGCGGGAACCGGCCGAGAAGCATCTGGCCCAGGAGCTCGAATCCATGCGCAGTCGCGTGAAGCCTCTGCTGGCCGCCCAGGACTATACGGGAACTCTGGCAACCCTTGCAGCCTTGAGGGGACCGGTAGACGCCTTTTTCGACCATGTCATGGTCATGACCGAGGATGACTCGCTTCGCAATAATCGTCTGGCATTATTGCAACAGTTGCGCGCCCTGTTTCTGGAAGTGGCGGACATCTCTCATCTGGCGGTTAAAAGTTGATTCGGTTGGTTATAACACATGCTGTCGGGTTACGACGTTCGCGGAGCTCACGTCTAACCCGGCCTACCGATACTTGTCTGGATATGACTTAATGCTGTTGCACCTGCGCTCTTCGATTTTTGTTCTGGGCTATCTCGCCGCCACGGGCGTTTACGGAACCCTGGCACTGTTTCTGTGGCTGTTCCCCAGCGGGTGGCGACACAGGATAATCATAAGTTGGACGACTGTGGCCGTTTATTGGTTGCGCCTGACCTGTGGCGTGCGTTTTCAACTGCACGGGCGGGAGAATATTCAGCGCGACAGGGGCAAGCGACCCTTCGTGGTACTGTCCAAGCACCAGAGCACCTGGGAAACGCTCTATCTGCAAAATCTGTTTTATCCCGCATCCACGATTCTGAAACAGGAGTTATTGCGCATTCCCTTTTTTGGCTGGGGCCTGCGCGCCCTCAATCCGATCGGTATTGACCGGAGCAATCCCAGGGATGCACTGCGGCAGGTCAAGGCCCAGGGCATTTCCCGGCTGAATGCCAACTACAATGTTCTGCTGTTTCCCGAAGGCACCCGCATCAAGCCCGGCGAGCGCGGCAAATATGCCCGCAGCGGAGCCGACATCGCCTGCGATGCCGGTGTCGTCGTGGTACCCGTTGCCGTAAACGCCGGACACTGCTGGCCGCCCGGAAGCTTTCTTAAATATCCCGGTACCATCCAGGTTGTCGTGGGCAGCGCCATAGACACCCAAGGGCGTAGCAGCCGTGAAGTCATGCTGGAAGCTGAAACCTGGATTGAAAACCAGATGGCGGCAATGTCCGGCAGCGACAAGCCCTAATCAAGTCCCCGCAGCGGGGGCTACTCTGCAACTTTTTGCTTGAACTTCCGCGTATTGGCTGCGAGGGTGACAACCCGGTTGCGGCCCTCGGCCTTCGCCCGATAAAGTGCGGTGTCCGCGCGGCCGATGAATAACGCCACCTCTTCATCCTTGAATTCGGTCACGCCAAAACTCGCGGAGAGCTTGAGCCCTTCGGACCAGCGGTGGTTGACGACAAGGATGCGCAGCTTTTCCGCCAGATTATGGGCGTCGTCAAGTGAGGTATTGGGACACAGCAACAGGAATTCTTCGCCTCCCCAGCGCGCAAACAGATCCTTGTCCCGAATGTGCTTGACAATCAGGTTTGCGAATTCGGTCAGAATCTCATCACCCAATTGATGCCCGCCAGTGTCATTGATGACTTTGAAATGATCGATATCGATAAAAATCGCCGCCAGGGGCTGCTCTCTCTGGCGGGCGTTGCGAATATGGACCAGAAAAGTATCGCGAATGCCGGCGCGGTTGCGCACGCCGGTCAGAGGGTCGTGAGATGCCAACTTTTCAAATTTCTCGCTCTGTAACTCGAGCAGATGGTTCATGGAGCGCAGCTCGTTCTCCCGATGATGGCTGGCGTGCAGACGGCGGCGGTACTGCTGCAATTCCCACAGCAGAGCGATAAGCGCGAGCAGCAATCCCATGCCAAGCAGGCCGCGATAAAGTGTAACCGCGTCAATCCACTTGCCTCTGAATTCCAGATACTTCAAAAGAATGGTGTAGCGTCCCGGTACAAGATGGCCGCCGGTGCTCAGATCAATCTGCGTGACGCCGGAAAATTCCGGGGCTATATGGTCAATGGACAAAGCCATTGCGTGACGCCACCAGGAAGCCACCTGGAAGTGGTTAAGGGGTATCTCGAGTACCGGATGCGAAGAGGGTTTGTATTCTATTTCGTTGACTTTGAGAGTCGAGTAGTCATTCTCGACCGAGTATAGGGGGCTGTAGTTGCGGAGCATGATCCGCATTCGATCAGAACCTGGACTGGTATATTCCAGCGCCGCCACCATGGTGTGGTAGCCGGTAAGATCCCTGCCCGAAAACCCCTGTTCCGGAAAGTAGATGGCCAGTTCACAAAAAGGATATTGATAATCCAGTGTCAGATCGCACGTGAGGAGTACGCCGCGATCCGTGACTTCAAAATGCGATTGGGTACCGGCGCCGAGACAGCTGTCATCGATGGCCTGGAAATGTGCCCAACTCGAATCGATACGCAGCACACGGGTCATGCCATAGTGTTGCCAGACAATCGCTATCAGGGAAAAGGCCGCAAAGCCAAACCCTACGATCTTATAACTTATCCGCATAAATCATCAGGCGCCGGTGAATATTATAGTTCTTGATCCGCTTTCATTTAAGGTTAGTGCAAAACGCTTTAAATCGCGACAATCAGCGACAATTTCAGACCCTGCGCCCAGGTTACAGGACGCCGGGAATGAACCGGTATTTCACCTGCGTACAGTAGTCGAGGTATTGCGGATCCGCGCTCAGATGGCGCTCCTCCGTCATGGCGCGCATGTAGTAGAACCAGGTCATCAGCAGAAGCCCCAGGATCTGGAGGACCGCCATGTGCAGGCCCGTGTGGGACGCGTTGTAGATGACCGCTGGGAACATGACACACCACCAGGCAAAATTCTTGGACGCATAAGCCGGATGACGAATAACCGAAAAAGGACCCGTACGAATAATGCCGCGGTTGGTGAGATTGGAAAAACGCACGCCGAACCATAGAGTGGCGGACATATAGACGAAATAGCTCAACACCATAAGGCCGGTGAAAATGGTAACGAGCCATTGCTCGGTAAAATTCAGTATCTCGCGTTCACCCGGCGCGCTGAAATAAAGGCCGAGGAACATCTGAAAGGGCGGATAGCAACAAATACAGACGACCCAGCCGAGGAGTGTCGGCTCCGCGGAGCGGGTATGGTTGTCCACCCAGCGCGATGAAATGATATAGCCGCACCACGCCAATGCGACGTCGATTGAAAAGATAAGGGCAATGGCAATATTGAAAAAATCCGTATTGAAACGGGAGTGGGTGTAGCTGCCATCGGCCAGCGCTGCCGGAATGCCATTGAAGATATAGCCCACGTTGTTAACCAAATGCGGAAACTGATCAACAAAAAACACGGTCATCAGGGGCGCGAAAAACAGTTTTACCAGGAGTGCCCGGGTGGCCTTTTTATCACTTTCGGAGAAATCCCTGCGCCAGCTTTTACAGCCGGGCACCCAGGAGCTGAGATAAACAACGATACGTGAAAACAGTTCAGCAAAATCCTGGCTGTCCGCCTCGGCATCATGTTTGAAGGCTCGAGTGAATAGTATATAAGGCAGCCCCAACCAAAGGTAGCCGGTCCAGGCAATTTCCATAAAGCGGAACCAACCCCGGTAGTAGGCGGCGCCACGTTGATAGCCATACTCGTTGGCCCACCAGAAGAACTGGATAACCAGCCAAAAAACACAGAGGTACTTGATATAGCTGATCACGGCATCCGCCAGGAATGTCATGTAGCGACCGCGCTTCAAAGCGGGAGCGAGCTGGATAAAATCGCGGCCGGCACGCAGCCAGAGTCGCGCCATTTCCACGAAAATCATGGTTCCGGTGACCAGGAACAGCGCTGCCAACAGGCTGTCGGTACGGTCATCGGTCAATTGATAGCCGCCGATCCATACGCCGTTGAAGAGTGCATTGGTGATGTTGTACCAGGCCGCGCAAGCCACTACGGCCAGCGCGCCCGCCAAACCGCTTATCCAGGCCCTGTCTGTCACCCAGTCCGTGGCACGTTCAGCCGTGAAAGCCTTTGTCGGAGCCTGCCCCCGCGATAGCCCTTTTGTCAGGGTGGCGCTCACGGATAGGGAAGATTTTTTATCGTAGGTCTCGGAATTGGCCATTGTTATTCTCGTTACCTGGTAAACAGGTTGTTGCATGTTGGGGCGGTACCC
>CAZEWY010000031.1:0-26304 GCA_964515945.1 uncultured Cellvibrionaceae bacterium | reverse complement strand
CAACCGCCACAAGTGCCTGGGTGGGAAAGCTCTTTGGCAATCCTCACGAGAGGGACCTCGTGGGGCAGTCCCCATGGATGGGTTCACGACGTTTGTCAAAGAGCTTTCCCACCCAGGCACTTCCTCCTTACGATATAACCCTTTCTCATATTTCTTATAAAAAATGAGAAAACCCCGGAGGGGCGAGCGTCCGCCTCTAACCAAACCTTGTTAGACTGTGCGGCGTTTTCCCCAGGCTGAGGCATCGATGACTATGGCAGCACCCATGACGCCGGCAGCAGACGCTGGCTCCCAGCGCGAGATCCTCTCCGTCACTCAACTGAACCGCAAGGCCCGCCAGTTGCTGGAGATACATCTCCCCATGCTCTGGGTCGAAGGCGAGCTGTCCAATCTCGCCCGGCCCAGCTCCGGCCACTGGTATTTCACCCTCAAGGACGATGCGGCCCAGGTCCGCTGCGCCATGTTCCGCAACCGGGCGGGGCTGCTGCGCTTCAATCCCAAGGCCGGCGACAAGGTGCTGGTCCGTGCACGGGTGGGGCTCTATGAAGGGCGCGGAGACTATCAGTTGATCGTTGAGCATATGGAGGAGGCCGGGTTTGGCGCTTTACAGAGAGCATTTGAGGAACTGAAGGTCAGGCTGCAGCAAGAAGGCCTGTTCGACGAAGCCCACAAGCAGCCCATTCCGGACCTGCCCCGCGCCATTACCGTTATCACCTCGCCCAGCGGCGCCGCCATTCGTGACATTCTGTCGGTGTTGAAACGGCGTTTTCCCGCCATTCCGGTATCCATATTGCCGGTCGCCGTACAGGGTCGGGAGGCCGCGCCACAAATCGCCCGGGCCATTGAACTGGCCAATGAGCATGCCACTGGCGATGTGTTACTGCTGAGCCGCGGCGGCGGCTCCCTGGAAGATCTCTGGGCGTTCAACGAGGAAGTGGTGGCCCGGGCCATTTACCACAGCAAAATTCCCATTGTCAGCGCCGTTGGGCATGAGGTCGATTTCACCATCGCCGATTTCGCCGCCGATCTGCGCGCACCCACCCCTTCCGCCGCGGCGGAACTGCTGAGTCCCAGCCAGAAAGCCATCGATGCACGATTGAGCCATTGTGCCAACTGCCTGACGCAATGCCTGACGTCACGTCTACAGGCCTGGCAGGACACGCTGGTACACCTTCGCGCACGGCTGCAACACCCCGGTGAAAAGCTACGCAACCGCAGTCAGCAGCTGGACCACCTGGAATTGCGCCTGCGTCGACAGTCCCAAGCCATGATTCCGGCTCTCGCCCAGCGCATTGTCGGTCTGCAACAGCGTTTGCTCATGGTTCATCCCGGCCGCCAAATTCAGACCCACGGCCGGCAAGTGATACAGCTGGACGAACGCCTTCGGCGTCAGGTTGAGCTGATTCGGGAGAGCAAGGCCCAGCGCTTGGCGAAAGCCGCGGAGTTGCTGGACAGCGTCAACCCTCTTGCCACCTTGCGACGGGGCTATGCCATTGTCCAGAGCGGTGACAATATCCTTCGCTCCTGCCAAAACGTACTACCGGGACAGGAAATCTCCGCCAGACTCAACGATGGCACGCTCTACTGCCGCGTCGAAAGCACCGCCCCCAATGCTGTTGCTTCCACGGAGGCAGCTGATTAGACTAAGCTATTATTTCTTGTCGGGGTGCTGAGCGTGGTTTTCTTAAACTGCGCTCTGGCTGAGACCGGTTGTACCGGAACCCGTTACACCTGATCGGGATAATGCCCGCGTAGGAAACAAGCGAGACCATCATGCCTTTACCCACCGAATCCTCCATCGCCATTGCCGGCGCCGGTCTCACTGGTCGCCTGCTGGCCTGGAAGCTTTTGTCCGCCGGCCATGCCGTTACTCTGTTTGAGGCGGGCCGGTTCGACAAACCGCTCAGCGCCGCCCACACGGCTGCCGCGATGATTTCACCCATGAGCGAAGTGGTGGTCTCCGAACGCGCCATCTATGACATGGGGTTGCGTTCACTGGAGCTGTGGCCCCAGTGGCTGGACGCACTGTCGGTCGGCATCGACAAGCCCGTGAGCTATGCCGCCAACGGCAGCATTGTCGTGGCCCACGCCCACGATCTGAGTGAACTCGAACAGTTTCGGGCCGACCTCGACTACCATTTGGGCGCGGACAACAATGCCCGCCGCCTGAGCCGCTCCGAGTTGCGCGAACTGGAGCCGGACCTGTCCGGGCAGTTTGACGGAGGCCTCTATCTCCCGGGCGAAGCGCATCTGGACAACCGCCACCTGCTGGACGCCCTGCTGACCACCATCCGCAAATTGGGGGGCCGCTGCCTTGAGAAACACCCGTTGCAGCTCATACCGGAAGAACTGGATGGGGATCTTTTGCGCGGCTTCGACCTCTGTATTGATTGCCGTGGCCTGGGTGCCAGCAGTCCGCAGCAGCCACTGCGCGGTGTGCGCGGCGAGGTCCTGTGGGTGACCACGGACGAGGTGCGTTTCCAGCATCCGATTCGCCTGATGCACCCGCGCTACCGGCTGTATGTGGTACCCAAACCCGGCGGACGCTTTATCATTGGCGCCACCGAAATTGAAAGCGAGGACCGGTCACCGGTCAGCGTGCAGTCGGTGCTGGAGCTGTGCAGCGCGCTCTATACCCTCAACCCGGCCTTTGCCGAAGCCCGGATTCTGGAACTGGACAGCAACCTGCGCCCGGCGTTTCTCGACAACATGCCCCGGGTGGAACTCACCAGTCTGGTGTCTACCGACGGCGACCGGCGCCTGCCGCGCCTGAACATCAACGGACTCTACCGACACGGGTACCTGCTGGCTCCCAAGTTGGTGGAAGATGCCCTGAAACAGATTGATGCCATTACCGATCAGTACACGCGAGTGGACCCAAGTTTATGATGACCCTGAGCCTGAACAACCAACCCCAGAGCCTGGATGACAATACGACTCTGAGCACATTTCTGGAGCAGCATCCGCCCACCGGCTCCTTCGCCGTGGCCCTCAATGGCGAGTTCGTGCCCCGCTCCCTCTACGCCGATACACTGCTGTCAGAGGGTGATGAGCTGGACATAGTCGCTCCAGTCGGAGGCGGCTGATGGTGGACAAGCCAACGATCACCGACCCTTTGCAACTCTACGGCAAAACCTTTGACAGCCGGTTTCTGCTGGGCACGGCCCTCTATGCCTCGCCGCAACTGATGGTGGACGCCATAGAAGCCTCCGACTGCGACATAGTGACCTTGGGCCTGCGGCGACAGAACCCCAAGGACCGGGATGGCGCTGCCATCTGGGAAGCTATCAAGCACACCGGCTGCGATCTGCTGCCGAATACGGCGGGGTGCCGGAGCGCAAAAGAAGCTGTGACTCTGGCCGAAATGTCCCGTGAAATTTTCGAAACCGACTGGATAAAGCTGGAGGTGATCGGCGACGACTACAATTTGCAGCCGGACCCCTTTGGCCTGCTCGAAGCCGCCACCAGTCTGATCCAGCGCGGGTTCAAGGTGCTCCCCTACTGCACCGATGACCTGATCCTCTGCCAGCGCCTGCGCGACGCTGGTTGCGAAGTACTGATGCCCTGGGGCTCGCCCATCGGCACCGGCCAGGGCCTGCTCAACCGCTACAATCTGCGCACCCTGCGGGAACGCCTGCCGGATATTCCGCTGATTGTGGATGCGGGCCTGGGCGCGCCCTCCCAGGCCGCCGAAGCCATGGAAATGGGCTTTGATGCCGTGCTGCTCAACACAGCGGTTGCCAAGGCCCAGCAGCCAGCCCTGATGGCCCGGGCCTTTGCCGGCGCCATTCGCGCCGGACGCAACGCCCACAATGCGGGTCTCATGATCAAACGCCAGACCGCCAGCCCCAGCACCCCCACCATCGGTCAACCCTTCTGGCACCAACAGCACAAGTGATCCCCTTGACCAAAACATATACCGACACCAATACGATGCCTTATCTGGATATTCAGAATGCCGATGTCTTTCAGGGCAGCACCCAGGTTTTTGCGGATCTGAACCTGCGGATCCGAGCCAGTGAAAACGTGGCCATACTCGGCCCCAATGGCGCCGGCAAAACCACCCTGCTCAAGCTCCTGACCCGCGAACTCTATCCTGTGGTCAAACCTCAAAGCCACGTCAAACTCTTCGGCGACGAGCGGGTGCTCTTGTGGGAATTGCGCAAGAAGATCGGGCTGGTATCACAGGATTTTCAGAACCAGTACAGCGCCCATATCAAGGGAGGCGATGTTGTGCTGTCGGGTTTTTTTGGCGCTGTCGGAGTCCACGGTCACCACCAGGTCACCGGGGCACACCGGGAGCACGCCGACGAACTTATGGACCAACTCGGCGTCGCGCATCTTGCCGATGCCTACTATGCGCACCTCTCCACGGGTCAACAGCGGCGCCTGCTGCTGGCGCGAGCACTGGTTCACGACCCCCGGGTGCTGGTACTGGACGAACCCACCAATGGCCTCGACCTGAAAGCGGCCATGGAATTCACCCAAAGTCTGAGAACCCTGGCCCAGGCCGGCAAGTCCCTGCTGCTGGTCACCCACCACGTGCAGGAAATCGTGCCGGAAATCGAGCGCGTGGTTTTATTGGCGAAAGGCAAGGTGGTTGCCGATGGCCCCAAGACAGAGCTATTGAGTGGCGCGGTACTGAGCGAACTTTTCGACATTCCCATTCGCGTGGTGGAAAGCGGTGGTTTTTATCAAGTGTTGCCGGGATAACCATGTCGGGGAATGTTAGGTTAGGCGCAGCCGTAACCCAACACATCCTCAACCCTATCCCGCCCAGGCGGAGTAAAGAATCCGCGCGCTGCCCACAATCAAAACGCCGGCAAACAGCTTGCGCAGCAACGCCGGATCCAGACGCTTGCCCAGGGCCGCGCCGCGAGGCGCCATCAGTACCGTCAACGGAATCAGAACGAGAAATCCCGGCAAATAGATCAGCTTCCAGGTACCGGGCGGCGCTGCGCCCGGGGTCGCGGTGCTCACCAGAATACTGAGCGCGCCCACAGAGGACACCAGAAGCCCAAAAGCGGCACAGGAGCCTATGGCTCTGTGGACCGGCACACTGGCAGCCGTGAGCAGGGGCACGCCGGTGGCGCCGCCACCCACGCCGGCCACCGAGGAAACACCCCCCACCACCGCAGTAACCAGCATCTGTATCCAGGGAGCCGGAAGCTGGGGCAGATAGGCCTTGCGATCACCACGCCAGAGGATGTTGACGGCGATGGCCAAAAGGAAAACGCCGAAGAAAATAACAAAAGCCTCGGTGCGCAAATGGGCAATCAACTGACTGCCTGCCAGCACTCCCACCAGGAGTGCAGGCGCCAGGCGCCGCACCAATGGCCAATCGATATTGCCCAGCCGGTGGTGGGCGCGCACTGAAGATAGTGCCGTGGGAACAATGGTTGCCAGGGATGTACTCACCGCGATAGGCATGGCCAGGGCCGCGTCAATGTCCAGACCCTGTAAAATAAAGTAAATGACGGGCACGACGACAACGCCGCCGCCCACACCAAACAGGCCCGCAACAAAACCGGCTAAACAACCGGCGAATACCAGAATCAGCAATGCTGCCGAATTGTCGATCACAAATTCCATCGGGCGCCTGCAATGGGAAAATCGGGCAAGGAAAGTAAAAGGGAATCCTTTGATTATGCCGCCCAGTTCCACTTGTGGATGGACGGATCTGGCACAATAGGCCAGCGTGCGGGTGCCGGGCTATCGCGGCTCCCGGCGTGACGATGATTCAAAAGTCGTACAGGAAACCAATCATAACAAACCCAACGGAGTATTCACTATGTTCAAATCTTTCACAATTCTGATGATGAGCGGACTTCTCTGCCTGGCTGGCATTGCCAGTGCCCAGGACGCCACCAGCGAAACTATGACTACACCCGCTGCGACGCCCGCTGCATCGCAAACGGTTGACCAAATGGCTGACGAAACCACAGACATGTCAGCAGCGCAGGCGGAAATGGACGTGCAGACAGCCGATGCAGCCATGGAAGAATCCAGCAACGCGTCGGATCCGACCAAATATACCTGTAATTATCAGGGGCTGGTGCGGCATGTTGAGATCGCCTACGAAAAGCCCGGTTTCGCGGTGCCCTGTAGTGTACTTTACCGCAAGGAAACCGAAGAACCCGGTGTTGTGAAAACTCTATGGACGGCCAACAATCAGGCTGGCTATTGTGAAGACAAAACCAGTCACTTTATCGACAAGCTTGAAGGCCTTGGCTGGACTTGTCAGGATACCGAACTCTAGCATTCGGGCAGGCAGCGGCCACTAGTGGATGGTTTGCCGCTGCCGTAAAAACAAAAACCCGCGCCGAGCCGTTCAACAACCGGCTAATCCGTTTTTTTCTTTCCCGCCTGTTTCTTTTCTGTCTTTTTCTTCTCAGCCTGTTTTTTCAGACGGTTGAATTTCGTCGATTGACGTTCAACGGGCTTATTTTTGCGGTCCGCGAAGGGATTCTCTCCAGACTTGTATTCCACGCGTATCGGGGTGCCATGCAATTTCAAGGCTTTGCGGAAGTTCTTCTCCAGATAACGGGTGTAATGGGCAGGGACTTCGCTGGTCTGATTGCCGTGGACAACAATGACCGGAGGATTCTTCCCGCCGGCGTGGGCATAGCGCAGCTTGATCCGGCGCCCGTGCACCAGTGGCGGCTGATGGGCTGTCACGGAATCCTGCAGGACCCGTGTCAGGAAGCTGGCGGATAATTTTTCGGTGGCGGCCTGATAGGAACGCTCTATGGATTTGTACAGATGCCCCACCCCGGTGCCGTGCAAGGCGGAGATAAAATGGGTATCGGCAAAGTCGACAAACTGTAAACGACGCTGCAATTCTGTTTTCAGATAGCTTTTATGGTCGGCCTCCAGGCCGTCCCATTTGTTCAGAGCCACCACCAGTGCGCGGCCCGCGTCTATGACATGACCGAGAAGGTGCAAGTCCTGGTCAACGATACCCTCGCTGGCGTCGAGCAGCAGCACAACGACATTGGCGTCCTCAATGGCTTGCAGCGTTTTGACAATGGAGAATTTTTCAACGGCGAGCGTGATGTTTTTGCGCCGGCGAATGCCGGCCGTATCGATCAGCGTGTAGGGCTTGCCGTCGCGCTCATAGTTGATGTAGATCGAGTCGCGCGTAGTTCCCGGCAGGTCGTAAACCACCACCCTGTCTTCGCCCAGCAGGCGATTCACCAGCGTCGACTTGCCGACGTTGGGGCGGCCGACCACCGCAATCTTGATACCTTGCGGCTCGCCCTCTTCCGGCTTAGCCTCTTCCTGCACGGCCTCTTCGTGAGGCACGTCCGCCAATACCGTTTGCATCAGACTGGCAACGCCGCGGCCATGAGCCGCCGCTATGGGATATACCTCGCCCAGACCCATTTCAAAAAATGGCGCCACCGCGACGTCATAGTTGAGGCCGTCGACCTTGTTGGCCACCAGATAGGTGTGCTTGTTCTGGACGCGCAGATACTCCCCTAGCTGTTGATCCGCCAGGGTCAGGCCATCGCGGCAATC
Source organism: uncultured Cellvibrionaceae bacterium (assembly GCA_964515945.1). Lineage (GTDB taxonomy): Bacteria > Pseudomonadota > Gammaproteobacteria > Pseudomonadales > Cellvibrionaceae > CAYQQJ01. The sequence continues at coordinate 18,783 of CAZEWY010000031.1, read as the reverse complement.
CACCATAAAAAGCACCATGTCCGCTTCCCGCACGGCCTGCAGTGACTGCTCGGCCATGACGTTGTCGATACCCTCCTCGTCGCCACTGATGCCGCCAGTATCGATGACTATGAAGCGTTTGCCATCCACTTCGGCATCGCCGTACTTGCGGTCGCGAGTCAGGCCGGAATAGTTGGCCACCAGCGCGTCACGGCTTCGGGTCAGGCGGTTGAACAATGTCGACTTACCCACATTGGGACGGCCGACCAGGGCGATTACAGGAATCATTGCGGGGTTTTCCAGGGCTCGACGAGTCGAGTACAAATGGGATAAAGGCAAAAAGCCATTCCCGGAAGAGAATAGCTTGAATCAAAGGTCACAATCAGTTTTTGTTCGTCACCTGATACGCGGTCAACGTGCCGTTGTCACTGAGCACATAAAGCACATTATCGACGCTTACCAGGGGCGAACGGAATCCGTCACCCGGCGGTTTGATCCGCTGCGCAAAGCTGCCATCCTTCTGGGACAACAGGTGCAGGTAGCCTTCGTCATCCGTCACCGCCACATAACCACCGATAGTTGCTGGGGCATTGAGGCCGCGACGCAGCATCTGCTCGTTCTGCCAGAGGATGTCACCGGATGTTGCGCCGTAGGCGATCAGGCGGGAATCGTCCATAACCAGATAGATCTGCTCCTGGCCGTAGGCGAGGTCGTGATAGGTGGACGCGTCGTTCTTCCAGATCAGACGCCCAGTGCCGCGACTGACGGCGACAACCGAGCCCTGGTAGGAGGCACTGTAGACAATGGCCTCCACCAGGAGCGGTGAGCTGTCCACATCCACCACCCGATCCAGGTCGCTGCGGCCTTGGGGCTGCCCGACCCGCACTTCCCATTGCAGAACGCCATTGTCGGGGTTGAAGCACACCAGTTGTCCGTTATCAAAACCGATAAAGAGCTGGGTGTCGGTGATCAGTGGGCGGGCCACGGAACGCAGTGTCAACACAGGCAGCGGGTGATCGTAGGACCAGCGCCGGTCGCCGTTATCCGCGTCATAGGCGAAGACCCTACCGTCAACCGACTGCGCGACCACAACGTCGCCATTGGTCTGCGGAGGCGCGAGTATTTCGCTGCTCGCCTTGGCACGCCACAATTCATGCCCGTCATCCTGGCTGAGTGCGACTATATCGCCATCGTAGGTGCCAAACAGCACCAGACCGTAACCCGCACCCACGGCGCCGGAAATCGGCAATTCGGTTTCCTGCTGCCAGAGCTCGTCGCCGGTTTTCTTATCGACGGCGAAAACCTGGCCATCGTGATCCGCCACAAAAATGCGATCTTCGGAAAAACCTGGCACAAAGCGGGTGTAACGGGCATCCTGGCCGGAGCCGAAGTTCTCGCTCCACAACTTCTCCAACTCTACCGTCGGTTCAAATTTCACCAGTTCAGCCGGTTTGAGGGCGTCCTCATCACTGAGCCAGGCGCAGCCATTAAGCAGCGCCAGGGCACCCAGGAGAATGGCCGTGCGTGCTGGCTGAAGCATCAGGCATCACCTTCCGTCGCCGGCGCTTCATCGGTGGCGGGCGCGGTTTCTTCCCCGGCCACCGTGGCATTATCCAGTTTGAGCTGTAACAGCCCACCCCGGCTCCGCGCTTGCGGCGTCAGGCTTGCCAGCGCCTGTTCATAGGCTGTCCGCGCCAGATCGAGTTGGTTCTGCACCACATAAATATCGCCACGGGCCTCGGCGTAAGCCGCGCTAAAGGCGCCATTGTCACCAGTGTTACTGGCGCTCAACAACGCCAGTGCGCCCTCATGGTCGCCGCCGGCGGATAATACGCGGGCAAGGCGCAGATTGGCGAGCTTGGCGATGCCGGAGTTGGCGGCTTGATTGATCGCGTTGCGCAATTGAGCCTCGGCTTCCGCAAGATCACCAGCGCTCACTGCCAGTTTGGCCAGGTGGAACGCGGCGAAATTGCCGTAGAGGGTGCCCGCCTGGGATTCCACAATCTCACTCGCGAGCAGTTTGGCTGTCGCCTGCTGCTTGTCCGTGAGGGTCTGGTTGCCGCCCACGACCGCCATGAGTTCCGCATACTGCATGGACGCCTGCTCGGCGAGCTGCTCCTGCCGATCCTGCCAATTGTTCCAGCCAAACCAGCCAAGGGCAGCCGCCAGAATAACGGCAACGGTAATTTTGCCGTTTTCATTCCACCAACGTTTGACCGCTTCGATTTGTTCTTCTTCTGTTAAATGCGCTGCCACCGTTCACTCCTCAAGTATTTTTGCCTGTTCATGTTATCTGTCAATGCGCCATTCGCGGCCATTCATGGATTGTGAAAACCATCGTTATTCGTCTTTCAGCAGGTCCGCCAGCTCCGATTGTGGAACTCTAACCTGTTCCGCGCCGCTACGCAGGTATTTTACCGTCACTTCGCCCCGCCCGGCTTCATCTTCGCCCAGAATCAACGCCACTGTCGCCCCACTTTTATCGGCTTTCTTCATCTGACTTTTGAAGTTGCCACCACCGCAGTGAGTGAGCAGCCGCAAAAACGGCAACTGGTTGCGCAGATCCTCGGCCAGGGCCATTGCCTGGGGCAGCACATTGTCCATCACCACCAGGTACACATCGGTGGTCTGTTCCAGCCCAACGGGTATGGCATTCAGTTCCTGCAGCAACAGGACCAGACGCTCGATTCCCATACCGAACCCTACCGCGGGTGTCGGCTTGCCGCCCAACTGCTCTACCAATCCGTCATAGCGGCCACCGGCACAAACGGTGCCCTGGGCGCCGAGTTGGTCCGTCACCCACTCGAAGACGGTATTACTGTAATAATCCAGACCACGCACCAGACGCGGATTGACCTCGAAATCGACATTGGCTGCCCGCAGCAGTTCCTGCAGGCGTTCGAAATGCGCAATCGACTCCGGATCCAAATAGGCTTCCAGTGTCGGGGCGCCATCCAGCAAGCGCTGCACGTCCGGGTTCTTGCTGTCCAGAATACGCAATGGATTGGTGTGCAGGCGGCGCTTGCTATCCTCGTCCAATGCATGCTCGCGCTCCGCCAGATAGGCGACCAGTGCGGCGCGGTACTCTGCCCGGGCCGCGGGCGTGCCGAGGCTGTTGAGTTGCAGGGTTACGGCCTGATCAATGCCCAGTTCGCGCCAAAGTCTGGCCGTTAACAGCAGCAGCTCGGCGTCGATGTCCGGCCCCGCCATGCCGAAGGTTTCCACGCCTATCTGGTGAAACTGGCGCAGGCGGCCCTTCTGGGGCCGCTCGTAGCGGAACATGGGGCCGCTGTACCAGAGGCGCTGGGTCTGATTGTACAGGAGGCCCTGCTGCTCACAGGCGCGCACGCAACCGGCGGTACCCTCCGGGCGCAGGGTGATGCTTTCATCATTGCGGTCACGGAAGGTGTACATTTCTTTTTCGACTATGTCGGTAACTTCGCCGATGGACCTTTTAAACAGCTCGGTCTGCTCGACCAAGGGAAAGCGGATCTCCTGATAGGCATAGCGCGCAAGAATATCGGCGACGGTATTCTCCACGTACTGCCAAACGGCGGAATCGCCGGGCAAAAGGTCGTTCATGCCGCGCAGGGCTTGGATTTTCTTCAAAAGTGCTTCTCACAGAATGGTGGGCGATGCGCTGCGCGATCAAGCCCTGGCTATCAGATCTTTTTCCAGCGCCGCCAGTTGTTCGGTTTTCACTCGGGCCTTGTCGCGGATCAACCGCTCCAGGTCATCGACCAGATTGTCCTGGTCCAGTTTCTGGCTCGGAGTGCCATCCACGTATACCAGGTTTCTCGGCGTGGCACCCGCCAGCCCTATATCCGCTTCGCGCGCTTCACCGGGGCCATTGACCACGCAGCCTATTACCGCGACATCCATGGGTACGGTAATGTCCTCCAAACGCACCTCCAGCTCGTTCATGGTCTTGACCACGTCGAAATTCTGGCGCGAACAGCTCGGGCAGGCGATGAAGTTAATGCCCTTTGAACGCAATTTCAAACTCTTCAGGATATCCCAGCCGACTTTGACCTCCTGCACGGGATCCGCCGCGAGCGAGACGCGCAGGGTATCGCCAATGCCGTCCATGAGCAACATGCCAAGCCCCACGGAGGACTTTACGGTACCGGAGCGCAGGCCACCAGCTTCGGTAATACCGAGGTGCAGAGGCTGATCAATGAGCGCAGCCAGCTTGCGGTAGGCGGCCACGGCCATGAAGACATCGGAGGCTTTGACGCTGACCTTGAAGTCGTAGAAATTGAACTTGTCGAGGATATCCACGTGGCGCATGGCGGATTCCACCAGTGCATCCGGCGTGGGTTCGCCATATTTTTTTTGCAGATCCTTTTCCAGTGAACCGGCATTAACCCCGATGCGCATGGGGATATTAAGGTCCCGGGCCTTGTCCACCACCGCCTGTATGCGTTTTTCACGGCCGATATTGCCGGGGTTGATACGCAGGCAGTCCACACCCAGATCCGCCACGCGCAGGGCGATGCGGTAATCAAAGTGAATATCCGCCACCAACGGTACATCCACCTGTTTGCGGATGGCGCCAAAGGCGTCCGCGGCCTCCATGGAGGGCACGGAAACACGGACAATATCGGCACCCGCCTGCTCCAGACGCTGAATCTGAGCCACCGTGGCTGCCACATCCGTGGTCTCGGTGTTGGTCATGCTCTGTACGCTGATGGGCGCGTCGCCGCCCACCGGAACCTTGCCCACCATTATCTGGCGGGATTTGCGGCGTTTAATTGGCGATTCAAAATGCATAGTCATTGGCCTTGGGTGACATCACCCATGTCAGGTCACATTTAGTTAGATCAAATTGTTCGCGGATAGCGTTTGACGGATTCGAGTGTCCGTCAGGGTCCCACGGTAAGCCGCAGTGTATCGCGATTCGGACCGGGGTTAGTATTTACTACGCGTCCATTCACCAGCAGGGTCACCGCACGCGCATTGCCGAGCATGATCTCGAAAGGTGCCGTGCCGGTAACCTGTAGATTATCGCTTGCTTCCAGCAAGCGGGCAACGTGCAGATCACCATTGGCGTCCGTGACTTCCACCCAGCAGGGTCCCGTGAAGCTCATCGCCAGTTGGTCAGTCCCCACCGGCTCCGGAGTCGCGCTGTCCGCCTGGGCGACAGACTCGGGCTCGATAGTTTCCGCGGGCGCAGGTATATCTTCGTTAGGGATAGCTTCCACAGGCAACGGAGCCTCGTCGGCCGCGAGATCAGCCCTGTCCTCGGCCGGGGCAGTATCACTGGTTTCGGTCGGGGCGGTCTCACCAAGGGCCTGGTCCGACTCGACACCACCCAGGGAGGCTTCGGGCGAAACATCGACGTCCGGAGTTTCGGCCACCTCCGCGGCGGAGTCATGGTTTTCTGTGGCGACGGGGCTCTCCTTGCCGGTGTCCTTGGACACCACCGACACCAGGAATACCAGTGCGAGTATGGCCGCCGCAACCCATAGCAGGGATACACTATTTTTCAGCAGCCAGTTGTCGGATTCAGCATAGGTTTTCCAGAAATACTCCTGGCCGGTGGCACTCTCCTGCTGAACTTGATGATCCCTTTCAGCTCGAGGCGCTTCGCCCACAATCCGCTCGAATGCCTGTACCAGAGGGTCGGCATCCACGCCGAGCCATTTTGCATACTGCCGGATATAGCCAATAACAAAGGTATTACCCCCCAGTTTTTCGTAATCATCGGCTTCCAGAGCCGCCAATTTCGAACGGGTGATGCGGGTTGCCGTGGCTATAGCCATCAGGTCGTGGCCAGCGGCTTCACGCTGCGCTTTCAGTTCAGCACCCGGGAGAAGTTCCGGGGCTTCTGTGTTGTTGAGATCTGCGGTTTCCGAAGACATATCTATTCACTCATCGCCCGATAAGGCGTTTGTATTCCAGATACTCTTTCGAGTACGGATGCATGTTTCGCAATGCCAAGGCATAGCTGGCTTCCTTGTCTTTGTTACCGAATACCCGCTCTATGCGGATCCCGAGCCACAGGCTGCGAGGGGTATGGCGCGTCAGCTCCGCAAAACGGTCAAGGTAGGCCTTGGCCTTCGGATAGTTGCGTTCGGAAAAATAAATTTCCGCCAGCTCAATGAGCGCATCCGCCTGACGTTTGTCCAGATTAATTGCCTGCTCAAAGGCCGCTTTTGCCCGCTCGGGCTTGTCGAGCTTCAGGGACGTGCGCCCGACATAAAGCAATGCCGTGGCGCGGCTTGGGTAATTGAAGTTCCGGCCCGCACTTTCAAAATAAGGGAAGGCCTCTTCGTATCGCTCCTGTTCGTACAGAAAACGGCCATAGGCCAGATGGGTGCTACTTTCAGAAATACTGGAGTCGCCGCGCAAGGCCTTCTTGAAGGCCTTTTCCGCCCTTTCTGGTTCTCCATTGAGCTGATGGAGGATCGCCATGCCCTGCCAGGCTTCGGCGGAATCGTCATCCAGTTCCAATGCGTGGTTGAAATGCCTGAGTGCCGCGTCGCGGTTGTCCTGTTGGAGGTAACTCATGCCCGCGCGCAAGTGCGTCTCCAGGGCCTGCTCTTCGTCAACAGTGGCTCCACCCGTTGTAGTGGTGACACAGGCGCTCAGACTGAGCATGGCCAGCGACATTGCGCCCATTGCAACCAGTCTCAAGAGGTTCTTGTTCATCAGATCTCCCGGCTCGTTATTGTGGTGCGGCCCAATCAGGGAGCGACTATGCGAACAATGTCCACATCTGCGGCAGCAGCGGCTTCCGTGGCCTGCAGCCGGTATTTCTCGCTGCGCCTGGTGCGGTCATTGACCTGGCCGGCCAGCTGACCGCAGGCCGCCGCAATGTCGTCACCACGGGTCGTCCGCACGGTGGTCGTGTAGCCCGCGTCGATCAATATCTGCTGAAAACGGCGCAGGGCCGTATTGCTGACACGTTTATAGTTGACCAACGCAAAGGGGTTGAAGGGGATGAGGTTAATCTTTACGGGCACATCCTTCAAGAGCTGCGCCAACTCGTGGGCGTGGTGGGGGCGGTCGTTGACCTGGTCAATCAGGGTATATTCGATGGTGATTTTGCGGCGCAGGTCCGGCAGTCCATCAATATAGCGCTTGGCCGAAGCGAGCAGCATGGCGATCGGATACTTTCTATTGATGGGCACCAACTGGTTGCGCAGCTCGTCATTGGGGGCGTGCAGGGAAATGGCCAGGCATGCATCGGTATGCTCGCCCAACTTGTCCAGCGCCGGTACCACGCCGGAAGTGCTCAACGTCACGCGACGCTTGGAGATGCCGTAGCAGTTATCGTGCATCATGATATTCATGGCGTCGACAACATTGTCGAAGTTGAGCAGTGGCTCGCCCATGCCCATGAGGACCACATTGGTCACCTTGCGCGGCCCGCCCTCCTCCAGTTGTCCGAAGGATTTTGCGGCTATCCACACCTGACCGATGATTTCCGCCGCCGTCAGATCCCGGTTGAAGCCCTGCTTGCCGGTCGCGCAAAAGCTGCAATCGAGGGAACAGCCCACCTGGGATGAGACGCAGAGGGTTCCGCGGTCGCCATCGGGGATGAAAACTGTCTCTATGGCGTTGCCGCCGCTGGCTTCGATCAGAAACTTGCGGGTGCCGTCGGCGGAATCCCATTGCTGGGTGACCACCGGTGGACGCACTTCGGCCAGCCGTGACAGCTTGTCGCGGAGAGCCTTGCTGATATTGGTCATCTGCTGAAAGTCAGTCTCACCGCGCTGGTGAATCCACTTCAGAACCTGAGTTGCCCGAAAGCGCTTTTCGCCGATTGACTCAAAAAAGCGCTCAAGCCCGGCTTGCGTGAGCCCCAGCAGATTGACAGGCTGCACGGCCGCTCCCGACGAAGCGGCTTCAGCGCTTGCCTGGTTCGGTCGCTCGTGACTCGATCGGTCCGGTGCCTGTGTCATAACTGCCTCATAAAAGTACGCCGCACTATAGAAGATAGCTGGAGAAACGGCCTGCCGCCCACCAGCCGTGTCTTTAGTGTAGGTCATCGCTCATTTTGTAACTCAGGGCGAGTGCTCTTTTTCGCCAATCAAGGCGCTTTTATGTAGGCATAGTGGGCCTATGTCAAAGAAAAGCAACGCAGAGTGGCGGAAAAAGGTGCCACTCTGCGTTACAAAATGAGTGGTGACCTACACTTACTATGCCTTAGCGCGCACAGATTTCGCTGTTTTCGAAGAAAAACGCCACCTCACGGGCGGCGGATTCAGCGGAATCCGAGCCGTGAACGGCATTGGCATCGATCGCATCGGCGAAATCCGCCCGAATAGTGCCGGCAGCGGCCTCCTTCGGGTTGGTGGCGCCCATCAGATCGCGGTTCATGCCTATGGCGTTCTCGCCTTCAAGCACCTGGACAACCACCGGCCCGGAGGTCATGAAAGCCACCAGATCGTTAAAAAACGGACGACCTTCGTGCTCGGCGTAAAAACCCTGCGCCTGTTCTTGGGTCAACTGCAGCATTTTGGCGGCCACTATGGTCAAGCCCGCATTCTCAAAACGGCTCATGATCGCGCCGATAACATTCTTGGCAACCGCGTCGGGTTTGATGATAGACAAAGTGCGTTCTACCGCCATTGGTAATCTCCACATAGATACGTAAAAGGTATGTTCGGGATGGCCTCAACAGATTCCGAGGTCTTGAAAGCTTCCCGACCGTAAAACCGGGCGATTATACGTGGGATTGGGGTGAGTGTGTAGGGCGCAGGATAATGCGCCCTACAGAGTTTTCAGGAACTCCACCAGGGCAGCACGCTCCTTCTCGCTCAATCCCGGTCCGATCACACCCTTACCGGGTTGGTCGCTAAAGACGTGGCCGGCATTGGAATTGCCGGGTTTGTCGGGGTCGAACTTGAATAAACCTTGTTTCTTATCCGTTTCGTAACCCACCTTGACCGGATCAAATTCCAGATTGCCGACATAAAACTGCCGTGGCCGCTCATCAACTGGTGACAACAAAGCGGCCAGAGTGGGGACGCTGCCGTTGTGCAGATAGGGCGCGGTAGCCCAGATGCCGTTCAAGGGTCGTGCCTTGTAGGCTTCTGGCGCGCGCAGGCAATTGGGCAAATTGCCGTTCATTGTTTGCTGCTGTTCCGGGGAAATGTCATTGGCGGCGTACCAGTGACTGGTAGTCTCCTGCACTACCGCTCCCAAGGCAAAGGCATAGCTCGTCGATTTTCCGTCGCTAATATGGATGGGCTTGCATTCGGTGCCGACAAACACCTCGGTATTCAGCCCCATTCCGGTAGTATCGACCGTTCGCTTCGCCAACACATGGGCCTGATTGGGGTCAGTGCCAATCTCGTCGAGCGTGACCAGCGGCAAGTCCAGAAGACGTATGCCCGCCGCGTTTTTTACTGACCAAAATTCTTCGCTCCAGAATTCGCTTGAGCCGATTGGAGGAAGATGACAGTGCTGGCAATGGGTTTGATAGAGTTCAGCTCCAGCGTGAGCCTGGGTTTGGTCGATTCGTCCCAACAGCGTTTCCGGCCATTGCGGTGCTCGCAGGCCCGCAAACTCGCGGGCCCGAAACGGCGGAGGACCAGCCAGTTGATTTTCGATGCTGTACAGGTTTTCAATGTGTGTCGTAGAGGCGAAGCTGCCGGGGCCACTGCCATCGAGATTGAGGACCGCGCCAACACCCAGACTCTCGCCGACATTACGAATCATCGGCTGCATAATCGAACCATCATACTGCACCCAGGCGAACCATGAGCTGGTCCAGATAAACGGATAACTGACCGGTGCATTGATCGCCACGGCATTTTGCGGTTTATTGGCATCCAGGGCAAACACCTGGTTACCAATGCGGTTCAGGGCATCCGTGCGAGCAAAACCTTCCCCCGGCACCAGATTACTTTTGACATTGCGGGCGATGTCCCGCAATAGATCACTTTCCCGGCCATTCTTGATATCCGCGAGGATTATCGCTTCATTCTCTGCCGAGATTCCCGCGAATACTTCCTCAATCATCATCATGAACATGGTGGAGTAATGCTGCTGCAATGCCTCTCGAGCTTCGGCCGTATTATTATCTCCCAGCACTCGCGCGGCGAAACGTTTGAACTGGCGCTGGTTGTACTGTGTTTCAAACATGGAGCGGAACAGCACCGCCATCAGCGTGTCGACGCTGATCATGGCTGGACCTCCGCTGTAACGGATGGACGTGCCCTCATAAGTCATGTGACCAGTGTGGCAGGCCGCACAGGTCAACCCAATGCCGGGAGATTTTTCTCCTGTGACAGGGTCCCTGGCATCAGGGTCAATCGCAAAACCAACTGGCAGACCGGCCTTGTTAAAGGCGCTGACCTCGCCGGGGATAAAACCCAGCTTTGCCAGGTAATCACCATCCAGAATCAGGCCGGGCTCACCAAACAGGTTAAAACCCGGCTGTTCCAATGCCGCAAGCCATTTATAGGGAATGAAAAAGGTATGGGTGCCCTGATTGGCGTGATTAAACCACTGCCGCTGCTCGGCACTCCAATTTTGTTCCAGCCATACGATGTTTTCCACCGGCAGACGGGATGGCAAACCCTTGTTGTCGCACCCCGCGACCACCACACCAATTAAAACCAGAACCACAAGGCGACAGAAGGTCATAACCTACTCCCTGTTTAGGGGAAACTCAGGCGAGCCCGATACCCCCACAATTTATTGTTAGCAATTAGGGCGCGAGTATAGCCAAGTGTCCATGCTTGACGCCAATAAAATCTTTGCGTTTGTATCGGCCGCCACCCCGGTGGCTGAATTGCCAGGTTAATAACTACGGCAACGCATTAAGCGACAGCGGCAGAAGCACCGCCGTTGTCGCCGACCCGTTACCGGGAAATTAATACTTTGCTGCCGCTAACAGCGTCTATAGCGTAGAGTGCATCTCGCGATCCACCATCACTACCCACAACATAAAGAATGTCAGACCAGCTATCGAGGTCAAAGCCCTTCCAGTTATCCATCTCATAACTACTGTTGGACCCCGTGATACCGCTTGCTATTTCGCGCTTATCTCCAGTAGCCAGATCTATCTCGAGCATTTGGTCATTGGTCGCATTATAGAAATAGAGATCGCTTCCATCGTGAGACAAATGAATACCGTGCGAATAGGGTTCCAGTTCGGGGCCATCGTTGCTGTCGTCAGATAACACCGTTGCCGTGGCTGGCGATTCGTTGAGGTCGATGCTCAACACCGAGGTGTAATCAGTGATGTTCTGGCTCGCATAGAGACGATGGTTCGTCGCATCATAAGCTACATCCAGAGGGTACATCACCGCCGTGGGCGTCGTATTCAAGTCGGCGATGAATGTTCTATCGCCGGAATTGAGATCGACATGGTAGATCGCCTGTCCGACATTGTCGGCGACATATAAATCATTCTCTGTCGCCCCGAAAGCCATACCCATGACACTTTCGATATTAGGCCCCTCACCTTTTCCCGGACCAGTAACCAGTGTTCTGATCCCCGTTTCAGCATTCACTGCGACCAATGGCGCGTCGGTGTTGAGCGTGCCAACGTACAATATATCATCTTCAAGTAGGTCTATTTGTTTGTTCACAATCATGCACACTGGGCCGTCAATCTGTGGTCCCAGGTCAGAATCGCTGTTGTCGCTGACTTCATCAAGACGATGTCCAGCAAATAAAATAGGAACAATATCGATGTCCGACAAGAAACTACCGGAAGTGAGCACATATTTATAGGGAGCGAACTTTGGAACCGCCACATCTACAACGCCAGACAGTGCCGGACCACCACCAGCTTGTTCACCGGTACGGAGTGATACATGGTATGGATAACTACGGTCAGCCGAATCTGTGACAGTCAAAACCATGTCGATGGTATCCTCATCAAGAGGAACGGTTAAATCAGCCAGGCTCCACTCTGCATGACCGGTACCGGTAACATCAGTTGAAATCGCAGCACTTTCCTCGACCGTCACAGTCACCGACTTAATCGTAGCACCCGTGTCCGCACCTGCGTAGGCCGAGCCAAACAGACGAACCGTGGCCGATTGCAAGGTGCTTCCTGGCGGTGGAAAATCTAAATCTACATGCGGGTAGCTCGCCGGATAGAGAGTGTAGTCAATAGTGCCTGACGCGTTAGCACCCTCGTTATCGGTTACGGTCAACTGGAAGGTGTATTCCGTGGGTTCGGAGATATTCTGCTTGGGGATGGTGGTAACCAACGAATCCGCACCCGTCAACTCAACATCAGGCCCCGATAGTTGACTCCACTGATAGGCCACAATAGTCCCATCAGTATCAAACGCATTGGCAACAATTTGCGCGCTGATACCGTCATCATGCCGGTGAAGCTCCCGACCGAGCATGACTTCAGGAGCCGCATTGACTGGCTCGATAGTCACTAAAAAAGTGTCGGTACCCGTGGCGCCCTCGTCATCTGTTACCGTTAAACTGAATTCCAGCGTGAGCGGCTCTATGGTATGCGGCGCAACGAAAGTGAAATCGCCGTTCTCAAGATCCACCGCTGTAAAGGTAACCTTGGTATCCGATAGCTGCGACCAGCTGTAGCCAACAACCTCACCATCGCTGTCCGTACCTGTGGCTTCCAAGGGTACTGTATCGCCTTCATTTACGTTGACATCTGCACCGGCATTTGCCACTGGCGGAGAGTTTATATTATCGTCATTATTGGTATCGGCACCATCGCTGCTACCGCCACCCCCACATGCAGCCAGAAAAAGGCTCACGAAAAAGAACACCGCTATTAACAGCAACCGCTTGGGCTGGATAAAAGAACTGGCATAACTCATAACTACTTCCTTATTTATCGTTTTATATTTAAAAAATCATATTACTGTCTATTCAACAATTCTTTTCTGCATGCAGGTAACCAGCTGGGTACGCTGGCAGCTCGCTTACATTAAGAGTATCTGTTATGGGCGGGCACTATTGAGCCAGCTCGGTCAGCCGCAGCAACAAGTTTTCAGCACCTCCTTTTGCAAATAATTCACAGCCTTCAAAGATCAACGACCCCCTTTACCCATCGTGTTTTTTGTCGGAACGGGAGACTAAGCTTTCAATGCTTATCCGAAGTAGTGCATCAAATCGCCAATCACAATCTTGTCGGATTCACTGAAATCAGTCAGCTTGTTTTTCCGTATTTCCTCATAAATTCCTCGCACGGGAACAATCTGAGGGGCACGACTAAGAATGACTGACACAAGATCTTGTTTCTTAGATTCATCTTCTACGTAAGTATTTACAAGCTGGATAAGCAGCTTGATTCCTTCTTCATGAGACATGTTCATTCCTCTGGCAATATGTCAACTTGTTCGAGTTCAACAACGTCATCGGTCTTCAACTGGGGACGTCCGCCCTCACCGTACTCTGGATATGCCGTGGTTATGGGCTCTAGGTTTGGACCTGTATCACCTTTCTCCAATGGTACTCGCACATTGGGCTTCCCATCGTGAAACAGTTGAAGCGTATCAAATGTTCCTTTCAAACGTGCATCGCTCCATGAAGGGTCTGCACCATTAGAGCCGACGTGGTCTGGTCCTCTTATCTGAAAAGCATCCCTAGCCTCCCGGCCTGTGGAAAAGTTATCAAAGCCAATGTATGACCCTGGCGCCTTTTTGGTCGTCAGCGTTTCCTCTACATATTTGTCAACAGTCCCGTCATCATTCAGATAACGACCATACCGATAACCAGTAGCTGGCAAGGTAGCTTCGGGTCCCTTAGCACCCACGTAAAAATCCGGTTTCCCTGTGCTGGCGCTGGGATTGTATTCGAGCAAGTGAGCAGGATCAGTTATAGGCTCCGCAGCACCCGGCGTTTTTACGATGATACCTTCGATTTGATAGATGTCCGCTACATCCGCCGTTCTAACTCCGTAGGAAGGATCAGCAAGCAAATTTGGATTGATATCCGGCGTAGCATTATCTAAATTCTTGAGTACACCTATCTTGCCCACAGGCACAGGCAACGCACCCAGGATCTCCATCCCAAGGTCTAAGTCACCTTTCGTGTCGCTATAGCCCGCGCTGAAGAAGTCTCCCTGGTAAGCATCGAGAGCCGAATTCATCTCCGCTTGGTGCTTATTGTCCTTGATTTCGGAGACGTAGTTTCCGGCGTCGATAATCATCCGTGCGGTTTCATTAAAAATCGCTTTGCCGGAGGCGATGGGCTCGTCGGCGAGCATATATCCCGCTCGACCAATGTCCAACACCGTTTTACCTGCGGCTGCCATTTCACCGGTACCTTCAGCCAAGGCATCCAGCATACCTTTATCCTCGCGCAGATTCCGGTCATAGAACTGCGTCATTTCTGAAAAAGAGTTGCGCAGGTCTTCCGCATTGAGGGTCCGGTTTTCGTATGTGTTCTCATGGTTCGTGCTATATCCTTGCAGCCACTCCTTAACCTCCCCCGCCGTATAGATTGGCTTATCTTCCGGCGCCACCGGAATGTCGGAGTCCGGAAGCGGCTCGTAGAACCCACCCACGTCAGCCAACGATTCCGCCAGATAATCAAGCGCCACCGTGTCCGTCTCCCGACCTTCTTCCTGGTGCTTTGCGTTCCAGCTGGAATCGAGGTGGTCCAGTAGCTCAGCGGCGAGTCTCTGCTCGGCACGCTGTTCGGAGATACCTTCTTCGATGGCCATGCGCTTGGCGGCTAGGCTAATGGCCTCCATTTCAGGTGCTCTTAGCTGCCGGTGATCTACAGTCGCACTGCCAACATTGTTGGCCTGCTGTGTGCCTTGGTAGACCGCTTGGCTATTGGCAAGATTAGAGCTGAAACTGGAGCCACCGGTATTATCCAGATCGCCACCTGCGGCCTGATCAATGCGGTTGGCAAAGTGGTTACCAAAAATATTCGCCTGTGCTTCCTGAGCATCATCGTTGTTACCGCCGGTCTGCAAGGTGTGGCTTTCGATGACCTCATGGCCGAGGGTGCCGACCATGCCGGTTTTGGTTTCACCTTCTTGGGCATTGACGAATATATCGCCATATTGATCGTGACCTTGTTCGGTAACAATGCCGCCTTTGGTGTCATAGATCAGGTTGTTTTCCAGAGAAAGGCTGTCGGTAATGCTGGCGTCATACAGGTTGACGTCGGTGAGTTCTATCCCGAACTTTTTCTGCGCCAAGTGTCCGAGGTCCGCCATGGCTTGGGCATATTGCTCTCCATCGCCACTTTTTAGCCCCTGCAGTATATGGGCATTTTCTGGGTTACGTATTAACTCGTGTTTGAGCTGCGTACCTTTGGCGGTGTTGTCTAGGGTGGTCCAGAAGTCGGTAACGCCGAGGTGCTCACTGTCGTGAACTTCCTGCGTTGAGTAGGCAATGTCTTGACCGAAATCCTTGGTATCAACAAAGTCCTCCTTAATTTCCTTCCTGCCCGATTCACTCAACATCCGATGATCAATGGCCAGATCAACATTCCCTTCCTGCCGGTCCACGTTCCACAACTCTTTGGTGGTGCTTTGGGTATCCCGGTTGAGGGCGGCCAGGGGTGAGCCCCCGGCTTGTCCGGCTTCGGTAAGCTCACCGTCTTCTTCCAGTTGCACGCCACCTACAGTGATATTACCTGAACCCAAGGTCGCCAGAGCCTTTGAAGCTTCGTTGTGGGAGGTGTTGCTGTAGGTAATGTTGCTGGTATTGGCCTGCATGTCGGTGCCTTGCAGACCCTGCTCGGCTTCGGTAGTAGTAGTGCCACCCACGGTGACGCTGGTGCTGACGCCGGCACTTTGCTGATTGCTGGTGTTGCTGTCGCGCAGGTCGGTGAAGTTGAGGTGACCGGCACTGAGGTTCAGATTACCGAGGTCGTTACCTTCCTCATCGATGGTCGCAATAATGGCACCGGTAATCTGTGTATTGCCGCCGACGGTGATGCCTGCGGTACCACCGGAGGTGAAGCTGCTGAGGACGGTTCCCGGGTGCTGCTCATGCCGTTGCTGGCATTGAGGCCGCCGTTGACGCCGCTCAGGTTGCCACCGTCGCCGAAGCTGGTTCCGGCACTGATACCCATGGAGTTATTGCAGCTGCGGCTGCGGTTCTGCACCGATTCAACCGTGAGGTCGCCGCCTCCTATGGTGTCGCCACAGTCCGCTTATTGCAGCAGAAGACTTTCCGCCTGCCACAGCACGCAGGCGGAAAATCTGAAACGTTTATCATTTTGTTAAAGAACGACAGCCAGTTTTAGCGACTGCGGCTGAAAACATAGATTAATTCTTGGAAAATAATTCCGTTCCCATTTCTCGCCCCATTTATAGCTTGATCTTCCCGTCTCGGAGTAAAAGTGGACCCAGCAGGACGAGTGACGGACACTCTCTCGATTCAGATATCATGAATTAAAAATGCCATTTTTATAATGGATAATGTTTTGAGCGTTATTCTGAGCGACACAATCGTCACAACGCTCCTTAATAATTACTGCGGTAGCTCTAATTTCTCCTAGTATTTCGGTGGGCGAGGTGCTGAATCGCATAGCACTACGTAGCTCATTGGCCTCATTAAAGTAACATAGAGACTCGAGCTTGTCCGCTAAGCGACGAGCGCAGTCGTAGAGTTCTTCATTGTTCTCGATCATCATTTATACTCTTGATTGAGTTGAGATAAAGCACGTTCTCCGAGTACACTCGGAGGTCGTCTGAACGGCTACGCCATCATTAGGCAAATCCGTGGGTTTTTGGCACTGCCTTTGGCGGGAAGTTAGCCCTTTTTTTATTGCATTAAATAAATTTTAACTCTTGGATGTTTGCTAATTGATAAAGCCAAGAAGAAAACTCTTCCGCCGCCCGCCTATAGCCTGCCATCCTCATTGTACGCTTCCAGAATCCATAGGCGTTCAAATATCTGTTGACGATCTACAACTTTTCCCAGCAATTCACACAGTGCGGGAATATACCCGTCAAATTCACCCATTTCATCTGACAAGCTTCAACTCCAATCAGGTCCCACCGATAATGAACCGCTTCACGCACCTGATCGTAAGGGGCTTTCTGCTTTTCCATTTTCCATGTTTAATCCAACAACTGTAATCACTCTCCCTGTTTCGGAGTTAGTATTACACGTAAGTTGTTAGTGCTATCAATAAATACTGAAGTGCCTGGTTTATTACCGGCGCTTCGCGTACCACTCTGGAGCACATTTTCAATTACTGACGTAATAACCACGCTCCTGCATTCTATCAAGGGCATGACCACTATAGTTCCTACCACCATCAGCTTCAGGAGCATCACGCGGTTCAGACGCATTAAGATATAAAGTTAGTTTGCCACCCAGAACGCCCAACAGGTGTGCGAGCAGATTTCCTTAACCCCTTTGTAACATCAAGATATTACAAAAATGTATTGACGTCATCTATCGCATCCTCAACCCTGCCCGCCAAATCACTGTCAGGCAAAAGCGGCTCCAAGATGCCAAGCAATTCATCTTTTTTTGCATTCTCATTTAGCCTTGCCAAATGCCCTATACAAGTAACCGTTACCCCACGAACCTGTATGTCCGGGTGCTTAAGCAACAACTTGTATTGCTGTAGCAACCAATCGTAGTCATTTATAAAGTGTGCCGCTCTAACTATGGCGTCACATATCAGGGCTATTACTCCTGATGCAACTACCTTTAAGAACTCTGGTTTATCTATATTTTTGGGTTCTTCGTAAACATAAGTCATTGACCACCTCCAAGGATATTTCCTTTTCGGTCAACCATTCCCGAATTACAAAGTGCATTCTGCATCTGATCTGTTAGGTCATTCCAATCCCTAGTATGGCCATGAAATACACCGCTAGAAGTTTGATCAAAATAGCGAACTCGCTCATCTGGTAGACGATCCCCACTCTATGAGAATGTGTGCCTTTGACTTGCACAGACATGTCCAGAGCATCCTGCCCATTTGTAGGTGCTTTACTTTTAACAGCATTATCTACTTTTCCGTGGTAGCTGACCGCCTGATACTCTCTTCGGGCTATAGCACTGGCGCTACGTGCACTGCTTGCAACATCACTACGATTAGCACCAGAGTAATCAGCCACCGGCGCTTGCGGAGCGATGTTTAACGTTGTATCCACCATGTCCTGAGGGGTTTTATCCGGCATAACGGAGTTTTCAAGCTCACCCCCTCCTGGTTCGCTAACGACCTCTATTGTGCCACCACTATTGATGCCCACCCCCGGAGCTTCACGAGTGACAGATGGTGAACCTTCATATAACTGGCCACTGCAAACAAAGTCTGGCGGATAGTTTTCTGCTGGAATGATGTCATTATCAAAATCGTCAGACAATGCCGACAATACTCAGTTAAGCCACCAGACGCGGGCAGATTCCATATCTGCTTCTTTGAGAGAAATATCAGTCATATTTTTCGGCAATGGCGTACCATCTTCAAGTCGCGGAAAATGAACATTGTTTATCAACAAATCAAATTTTGCGTGGCCGCACGATGGGCACGCAGGAAGCGAGTCAAGAAACCGTTGCACCTTTTCCACATAGTATTTCTGATAATCCTGTCCTGATGGAGACACTCTTTCCGGTCTGGGTTCACCCAATACGGCATTAGTACGCGAATTGGTCCAAACGATCGTATTGCAGAAAGAGCACTGTCCTCCTACAGCGAGGCTCTCAGCCCAAGTAAAAAAACAAAGGCCGTGCTGTTCCATTCCGGAAATATAAGCGGGAATAACACCCACCTCGCTAGCTTTCTTCTTAATATATTCGCTCATTAGTTCTCTATCTTGGAGTTCAAAATAACATTGATGGCTTCCGGTTCGTATCGCCCTTCAAATAGAACCACTGCCTTGTTATTGCCTTCTTTGCGGCTACTCGGATATATAATGCCGGTGTA
>CAZEWY010000030.1:0-26330 GCA_964515945.1 uncultured Cellvibrionaceae bacterium | reverse complement strand
ATAGCAGTGAAGGGGCCAGCAACCACAGCTGGAATTGCGCTAAATTCCCCGAAACAAACACCGCAATAGACATGCCTCCGCAAGCAAGCAGCGACACTACAGCGAGAAAACGCGAAACTATGAGTTTAGGTGTGCCTGTAGAAGCCGCAGAGTGTATACGTCGGTCCGCTTCAAGAAGATAAAGTCGTTCGTATTCGCGGCGGGACACCTCTGATTGCTCGTATGCTGAGACTTTTTCTGCGTAGTCATCGCGCGCACCCATGAATGAGGCAAGGGCTATGTAAAATGTAGTGGCAAATAACCAAATCGGAATCAAAAGAAAGTACAGGTGCAAACCCAGGCGTTCCAAAGTCACCGCAAGTATCAAGCTTGTTATCCATGCGGTTACCGCTGCCCAATTGGTCTTTTTATCACTATAGGTCGTCCAATAGCGCGTTAAGCCCAAACGGGGAAATAACCAGTGTTCCGCCACCATAACTGCACCGATGGGAGCCAGGACAAGGCCCATGATGCCGACGAAGTTCATAAGCTGCGAAAATACAAAAGGGAAGCAGGCAATGATGGTAGTAACCACACCGGTTACGCCGGTCACTAAAGCACGATTCCAGCGGGGATTTAATGAGTGAAATGCCAACCCTGCCCTGTAAATGGTTGGATTAGATGTTGTCCACCCGGCAATTATCACTGTCATTATGCCCGCTGCCCCCAAAGCTTGAAAGGCAACCTCACCAGCATCCAGTTCTGTAATCGAAGTTTTGAGCATAAGAGCTGCACCAGCACCCATTACGCCGGCACAAACCCAGGCAATATAGTGGCCTATGTACATTCCCAGCGCGGAGTACCAACCATAACTGGATTTTTTGGCGAACCGCAGAACCGTCATATCTGACAAACCGCCGTGCATCGCCAGGTTACAAATCCACGCGAATGCGGCAACATGCCACATACCTATTTCCGTTCCATCTCCCCGCCATATATGTGTATCGGCAGCGCGCGATAGAACATCCAAAGGGGCAAGCCCATCAGTACCCGGCGTATTCGCGATCAACACTGGAAGCATGGACAAAGCGCCTGCAATGAACATCAGGACCATCCAGGGAGAGCAAATTTGTGCAAATAAAGCGACCCGTTTAAATCCTTTGATTGCCACACTTACAACCACTGCACCCACAAGCAAGGCGATCAAAACGAAACTCATGTCCGAGGGGTACCAGTGTACTTGTGGTGGGATGTTGAAAGGGATGCGTACGGCTGACGCTGAAACGGTAATCATTGCCCCCGCCAATACACAGAAGAGGACACCATTAACTACGCTGTACAAGGGAATTATTCCGGGGCCGCCAATACGTGCAAGGTACGCATACAAGGTCAAGCGTGTTTCCACCGCGATGGGGGCACAGATAAACCGCCAGGTGACCACCGCTAAAAGGTTGCCCCATAGCAAACCCCAGAGAATATCGCTGGTGCTTATGCCCCATGCCACGAACAAAGCTCCGATCACAAACTCTGTGCCCGCAACGTGCTCACCGGCATAGCTGGAGGCAAAATATCGCCCTGGCTCCAGTCGCTCTGGTTTAACGGGGGATGATTCGAATTCCTGTATCTCAGACATTGGCGGCGAACTCACTCTTATTTTTCATTTCTCGCAGGCTTGGATGGATTGCATGTGAATGCCCAAGTCGCTTGACTGTATCAGCCACCGCCTGGGAGTCCGGTGCAACCCGATCCGTCGATTAAACCTTATCTTTATTGATTGTAGTTGAAGCTTGGATTCTCTGTTTTGAGTTTATATTAAATCATATTGAGTCAATTGCAATCATTCTCTCGCGAAATAAACCCTATATTCGTCCCAGTTTGCTCCGGGCTGCGAGCATCCTTATTCGATTTCGTCCTATTGAATAACATTATAAATTAGAATTTAATATATAATACGATTATATTATATATTGACAGTGTTAATCGGTGCCCGTCTAATAAAAAGTGCCGATAACGCAGATATTATGTCATTCTCATGGTTTTTATATCAGACAAAATACCTGTGTTAACGAGCTCTCAAGCGATCCACAATCTTCATGAGCCAATTTGCCTTTAGCTCAAGGAGCAGCTTGAAGAACAGGAGAATAAGAAAAGCTGTCGATCCTTTTCCCTTTATCCGTTGGGCACAGCTTTCCTTCCTCTCTCAGAGTCCGAACCCAATAACAAACATGCCAATAACTATCATTCGGAGGCCTACCTTATGTTAACGAAAATGCTAAAACTATCGATCATTGCCCTTGGCACTTTATGTTTGAGCTTCCAAACAATTGCCGCCGTGAGCAATGGCACCTATCTGATTACATCCCAGGTTAGCGGTAAACCCGCCGAAGTTGCGGGAGCATCCACTGCCGATGCCGCCAATGTTCAGCAGTGGGATGATAATGGCGGCTATCATCAGCACTGGAATATCACCAGCCGAGGCAATGGCTATTACTCCATTACCAATCGTCATAGCGGTAAGGCAGTGGAAGTTTATAACTGGAATACCAGCGATGGCGGCAACGTGGTCCAGTACGATTACTGGGGAGGCGATTCCCAGTTGTGGAGCATTGATGAACATGGCAATGGCGTCGTCAGCTTTATCAATAAGTTCAGCGGCAAGGCATTGGACCTTTACAACTTCAGTACCGCTAACGGCGCTAACATCGCCCAGTGGAGTTACTGGGGTGGCGACGCTCAAAGATGGCTGTTAACGCCCATCAAAAGCAGCAACGAGCCGGTAGATACCTCCACGACCAATGGTACAACCAATCATTGGCCCTTGTCCGGCAATCTGGGCACCCATGATCCCACCATCATTTATGAAAACGGTACCTGGTATGAGTTTCAGACGGGGCCCGGCATTTACGGCAAGTACTCAAACGACGGAATTTTCTGGGAGCCACTTCCCTCGGTATTCCCGAATGGCTTGAGTTGGTGGAACAACTATGTGCCGGATCAGGAGGGCATTGATGTTTGGGCGCCGGACCTGAAGTATTTTAATGGCCGTGTGTGGCTGTATTATGCTATTTCAACCTTCGGTTCCAGGGAATCGGCCATCGGTTTGGCCTCGGCAACCAGCGTCGGTGCGGGAAGTTGGCGCGATGACGGGTTGGTTATCCGTACAACGGATTCCGATAACTACAATGCCATAGATCCGGATTTGGTGATCGATAAGAACGGTAACCCCTGGCTCACCTTTGGTTCCTGGAACAGCGGTATCAAGATCGTGCGTTTGAATCCGAACACCATGAAGCCGACCGGCATGCTCCATTCAATCGCGAGCCGTTCAGGGGGCATCGAAGCACCGACTATTATCTATCGCCAGGGTTATTATTACCTGTTTGTTTCCCTGGGCGTTTGTTGTGACGGTGTCAACAGCACCTACAGAATTGCCTATGGTCGTTCAACAAATGTTGCTGGCCCTTATCTGGACAAGAACGGCAATAACATGATGAATGGCGGCGGCAGCATACTCGATGCCGGCAACAGTCAATGGGTCGGTCCGGGCGGCCAGGACATTGCCGGTACCGATGTTATTGCACGGCACGCCTATGATGCATCTGACAATGGAGCGCCCAAACTCCTGGTGAGCACTTTGAATTGGGATTCAAACAAGTGGCCGCGCTACTAGCGTTGCACTCGACAACGGGCCAGCTCTCACTGGCCTGTTCCTCGGAAGAAATCGTGCCTGCGGCCAACATAGTGCTGGAGGATCAAATGCAGACGCTTCAATGAGAGACGTGTTACAGCCTTGCTTGTGGGTTCGCGCCAGAGTCTTGTGCACCACGTGCGAGTGCGCTTATAAGCTCTGTTTTATTCATATTTGATCGACCATGTATCGCGCGCTCGCTGGCCAGCTCGTAGAGGTCATTTTTGTTTTTTGATCGCAGGTCCGCCTCCAGGTCGCTTGGCTTGCCTCTTGCTTTTCCATCGCCGTTGGTCTTCCTGCCCTGATAGAGCCTTTCCTTCACCGTATCCAGCAGTTCCTCGCGTTTCATTTTGGAAATGCCCGATATGTCATAGCTTTTTGCCATTTCGAGCAATTCGGCCTTCGTGCGCAGGTTTAGACCGTAGACGTGCTCATGTTCGCCGATACTGTAGGGGAGTATTTCTGACTCATCGGCCTGTTTAAGCTCTTCGATCATCTGCTCCAGGTATTGAATCACCTTTTTGCGCTGAGCCTTCTCGCTCGCGCTCCAGGTATTTTTACTGGCACGCTTGTGCGCGACCTTAAATTTCTTGCCTTCCATGCAGGTCATGTAGCTATTCGCATCGAGCTTGTCCACGCGCTGGTGGGACACGATGAGCCAGTTATATCCAGTTCCGACGGGCGCACCGGATTCTTCCGGTGCGCGGGCCGCGCGTCGTTTGGTGGTTTGATAGGAGATTTCCCACTCGTCAGGGCTGAGCTTGCGCTCCCGCCATTCTCCCTGGTCGTAATACCACTTATGGGAACGGCCAACCGGCATACCCGAGTACCCTTTACCCTGGTGCTGCTTGAGGCGGTTGTAGCCGTGAGTTTTCTGTTTCCCATTGGCAGCCATGGCTATACCTCCGTAGACCCGTGTTTTGCGTGTAGTAAATAGATTGAGTGATTTTGGTGGTTAAGTTCCCCACTTACGTGGTTTGAGCATGACAACCATACGAACGTCGGTATTGTTCGAGTTTGAACTAGCGATTACTATGCCCACTCCCAGACAAAGCTCCCAATCAGCATATCTGGCGGAACCATAAGACCTCGTACTGCAGCGCATGCGAGATATCTTCATGGTTTCAACAAAAACCTTTAAATTCAATGATTTAGTAATAACTATAAAAATTTTTATATGATGATTATACCCTTTAGCGACCATACCCCGTCTGGTGGACTGCGCTGTGGGCCACAGGCATACCCATTTTAATGTTCGGATATTTGACTACTAATAAAGATGACGACCCATTTAATTCGTCACGAGCGGAGTGGAACATGAATTACCTCAAGCATCTATGCGTCTTTGTACTTACCATTGTATTGGTTGGCTGCGGAGGCGGTGGCGGAAGCGAAAGCGGCGGGGGAGCCGAAACCAGCATCTCCATAAACGACTCTTCCCTCAGCTTCTATTTATTAGAGGGTGAAGGAACGGATTCTGCGCCGCAAACCATTGACGTTGATTTCAAGGGTGACGGTGTCGTGGTCGGCTATCCACCAGGAGTAGACTCTCCGGGCTGGCTTTCGGTCGAAACACTGCCCGCTACCTCGACGCATGCTTCATTCAACATTCGGGTAACGTCCATTTTTGCTGATGTGGGGACCAACCGAACTACACTCCGGTTTTTAACCGGAAAGAAAGATGGAACACAACTTAAATATGAAGATGTCGCCGTTGAATTCATCTATGACGAGCCTTTTCACATCAGTGCCGAAAAGGATTTGGTTTTCAATTCAACCGGTAATGTGCGTGAAAAGACATTCCCACGAAATGGACATCATATTCGAATCCATGGTACCAAATCCGAGTGGTCGGCCAGCTCCGATGTTTCCTGGATTTCATTTAATAGTCCTAATGGCTCTGGAGCCTCGGACCTCCTTATCTCAGTAAATCCGGACGGTGTCACTTACGGTGAACATCGCGCGACGATTACCGTAGCGGATGGCACGTCCGGCATGTCTGATACACTGGACGTAACCTTTCACGCCCGACCCGTAAATACGGGAAGCGAACTGATAGGTGGCGCCACAAATGAGTTTGTGTTCGGCATCAACGACTACGCCGTGGATGAGGACAATTCTAATTTATATATCGCTGACAAATCAGCTAAACGCATTTACTTGATAGATGTCGCCTCACAAAAAATCACCAAATATTTTGAACTCGAGTTCTCACCCGAACACTTTGCGCTTAGCCCCGATGGAACAATGCTGTATGTAACGTTACTTACCAATGAGCATAGTTCCTATTGGTGGGACGAAGATCAAACCGGGTTCGTTGGTGTGATCAATCTGGATTCTGCAACAGTTGTCAATCACCTGCCTATAGACATAGACCCATTTGGGCTGGCCATCACTGACACCAACCGAATGATTGTGAGTCCAGGCTCTGGGCAACACGGGGAGGTAAAGACATACGACCTGGATACGTTGGAGCCATTCGAAATAGGCCTTGGTGCGGGTATTTACGAGTTTACCTCGATTGTGCTGCATCCAGACGGGACCCGTTTGTACGCATCTGATCATACTGGCTATCCTCGTAGCCTGGAACGCTTTTCGGTTACTAGTGCTGGTGTGACATCCGACATCAGGACACCCCATCACGCAGAGTATCGGCAAGGCAAGGGTGTTTGGATAACCCCGGACGGTGATCGCGTAGTCGCGCGGGAGGGTGACGTTTTTAATGCGTCGGATCTTACCTACTTCGCGGCTTTACTACCGGAGAAGGAGGAATATAACGAAGACGTCATCGAGTCCCTGGCTTTCGACCCAGATAACAACCGTGTGATCATCATATCGACCGATAAAGTGGTTACGTCTCATAACCTGGACAGCTTTGAGTTGGTCGAGACTCTGGCGACCTCAATTGTTGATCCACGAATTGTTTTTATAATGAATGGTGACCTTTACATTATGAAGTATGAAAACGGTAGCTATTCGCTTGAAGTTCTATAGTGACTATTTCATCGCCTCATGAATCTCAAGCGGAAACTGTCTATATCATAAGTCGCACATAATAGCTGTACCTTTACATGCCCTCGAAGCTGCTTGACCATCTATCGCAAGCGTGAAGGGGGCATCACCACATACATCATGCGTCGGCCGGCACTCACTATGTAGTAGGGGCAAGCCATTCGGGCAATATAGCGCGACCGAACGATTCATTGTGCCCTCACAGTGAACGTTGCGAGTTCCACCTGATCTATTGCTGTGCAGGCCAAGACTCACTTGGTAACACACTCAAACTCCTGTATATTTAGCCAGCCCTTCCATCCGGATGCAGTACCCATGACCTTCGAAGCCATCAAAATCCGCGGCGCGCGCCAGAACAACCTGAAAAACCTGGACCTCGACATTCCCCTGGGGGAACTGGTGGTGGTGACAGGGGTAAGTGGCTCGGGCAAGTCCACCCTGGCGTTCGACACCATCTATGCCGAGGGGCAGCGCCGCTATGTGGAAACCTTCTCCGCCTACGCGCGCCAGTTCCTGGACCGTATGGACAAGCCGGCGGTGGACAGCATAGATGGCATTCCACCGGCTATTGCCATTGAGCAGAGCAACACAGTACGCACTTCTCGCTCCACCGTGGGCACCATGACGGAGCTCAACGATTATTTGAAGCTGCTCTTTGCCCGGCTGGCGCGCCTGTTTTGCCAAAATTGCGGGCGTGAGGTGGTGGTGGATACGCCGCAGAGCGTCGTTGAAGCGCTTTATAAGGAGTGGTCGATTGGTCAGCGACTGATGGTGTGCCTACCGATTACCGTGCCGGAAGCCCTCAGCGATGAAGAGGTTTTGCAACTGCTCAACCAGCAAGGCTACATCCGTGTGCACAACCGCAAGGGCCATCGGGTGGAGGTGGTGCAGGACCGACTCAGACTGAATGAAGACAATCGCGGCCGTTTGACCGAAGCGGTGGAGGTGGCACTGCGCTTCGGCAAGGGCCATGTGCTGGTTTATCCATTGGATGAAGCCATGGAAGCTGGCGAACCTGCGCGCTTTTCCAGCCATCACCATTGCCCGAGCTGCAATATCAGCTATCCCGAGCCCAACGCCAGCCAGTTCTCCTTCAATTCACCTATCGGTGCCTGCGAAAGCTGCCGGGGCTTTGGCCGCATTATCGGCGTGGATTGGGGCCTGGTGATACCGGATGAACGCAAAAGCCTGAAAGCTGGCGCTATCAAACCGATTCAGACTCCGAGCTATGATGAAGTCCAAAGAGATTTGCTCAAGTTTGCCCGAAAGCGCGGCGTTCCCATCACGGTCCCCTGGGCGGAACTCACTGATGAGCAACGGGAGTGGGTTCTGGAAGGCGAAGGCCATTGGGACCAGGGCGTGTGGTATGGCGTGCGCCGGTTTTTCGAGTGGTTGGAGAGCAAGGCGTACAAAATGCACATTCGGGTGCTGCTCTCCAAGTACCGCGCCTATACTCCTTGTCAGGTTTGTGGCGGCGCGCGCTTGAAGCCCCAATCCCTCTGGTGGCGAGTGGGATCTTTCGCTGCCGCCGAGCGGGCACTGGACGGACGAATTCGTTTCAGACCGGTAGGCGCAAGTTTGCCGGAAGAGCGTTTCAATCAACTGCCGGGCCTCAATATCCACGATGTAATGCGCCTGCCGCTGGGCCGCTGCGCCGATTTTTTCCAAGGGGTGCGAGAAGAGGGCGGCCAAGCGCCCGGTGACAAAAGCGCCATTGATGAAGCCACCCAATTGCTGTTGACGGAGATTCAGGCGCGGCTCAGCTACCTGTGCGAAGTCGGGCTGGACTATCTGACCCTGGACCGTCAGTCCCGCACCTTAAGTGGCGGCGAAGTGCAGCGCATTAACCTGACCACGGCTTTGGGAACCTCCCTGGTCAACACGCTGTTTGTGCTGGATGAACCCAGCACCGGTCTGCATCCACGGGACATTCAGCGTCTGGTCAAGGTGTTGCAACAGTTGCGCGATGCCGGCAATTCCCTGTTGGTTGTCGAGCACGACCCGCAGGTGATTCTGGCGGCGGACCGCATTCTGGACATAGGGCCCGGGCCCGGCCGCATGGGCGGCGATGTTCAATTTTTCGGCACACCCAAGGCGTTGCTCAAACGCAGGGATAATTTGACAGCCCGCTATTTATCGGGCAGTAAACAGGTCACTGCGGCAGCGCCGGCATTCGCTGTGGCCGAGGCTTCGCCCCAATTTCTAAGTGCCCCCTCCATAAAAATTTTCGGAGCCAGCGAACACAACCTCAAAAACATCAATGTAGACATTCCACTCAAGCGCCTGGTGTGCCTGACCGGCGTGAGCGGCTCGGGTAAATCCACCCTGATGCGTCAGGTGCTTTACCCGGCACTACTCAAACATCAGGGCCAACAAACCGAAGCGCCCGGCGCTCACCAGAGCATTGAGGGCCTGGAGCATATCGACCGGGTGGTGATGGTGGACCAAAGCCCCATCGGCAAAACCACGCGCTCCACACCGGCGACTTACGTCGGCGCCTTCGATGCCATTCGCAAGCTGTTCGTGGCGGCACCCCTGGCCAGGGAACGAAGCTACACACCCGGCACATTCAGTTTTAACTCCGGCAATGGACGCTGCCCCACCTGCCAGGGCAACGGGTTTGAGCACGTGGAGATGCAATTTTTAAGCGACGTTTACCTGCGCTGCCCTGACTGCAATGGTCGCCGCTTTCGCAATGAAGTTCTGGAAGTGAAACTGCTGCGCGAATCCGCTGGTGCCAGTACGGAGAGAGCTGTCTCCATCGCCGACGTGTTGCAAATGACCGTGGCCGAGGCGCTGGCTTTTTTCGAGAACGAAGTCGAAGTGCAGCGCAGCCTGCAACCGCTGGCCGACGTCGGTCTGGACTATGTACAACTGGGGCAGGCGGTGCCGACCTTAAGCGGTGGCGAAGCCCAGCGACTCAAACTGGCAGGGCATCTGACCGCCACCTCCACCAAGGGAAAGGCCAAGGAAAACGAACACATTCTGTTTCTGTTCGACGAACCCACCACGGGGCTACACTTTGCCGATATCGCCACGCTTATGGGCGCGTTTCGCCAACTGCTGACCGCCGGCCATTCGCTGCTGGTGATCGAACACAATCTCGACGTGATTCGTGCCGCCGACTGGCTGATTGATATAGGCCCCGAAGGGGGCGACGCTGGCGGACAAGTGCTTGCCGAGGGACCCCCTGCGCAAGTGATGGCCGAGCACGAAACTTTTTCAGCACAGGCACTGCGCGAATACGAACGGTCTTTGAGTCAAGGGACACATCTGCCGGTGGCCAGCAAAAAGCGCACAGCCAAGTCCGCGCGCGTCATCAGCGTGCACCATGCACGTGAACACAATCTGAAAAATATCGATGTCACCATTCCACGGGACAAGCTCACCGTCATCTCCGGCGTGAGCGGCAGTGGTAAAAGCACCCTGGCATTTGATTTGATTTTTGGCGAAGGCCAGCGTCGCTACCTGGAATCCCTCAACGCCTACGCACGCCAGTTTGTGCAGCCGGCGTCGCGGCCGGACGTGGACGCCATCTATGGTATTCCACCAGCGGTCGCCATCGAGCAGCGCACCAGTCGCGGTGGTCGCAAAAGCACCGTGGCAACGCTGACGGAAATCTATCACTATTTACGCCTGCTCTACGTCAAGCTGGGCACTCAGTACTGCCCGAGCTGTGACGTGCCCATCGAGCCACAAACGCCAGCGGCTATTCTGGCGCGGGTACAAAAGGAATATCGCAATCGCGAAGTGACCTTGCTGGCACCCATGGTGGTTGCGCGCAAAGGTATTTATCGCGAGCTGGCCCAGTGGGCGGCCGAACGCGGATATCCCCAATTGCGGGTGGATGGCGAATATCAACCCACGGATCCCTGGCCCAAGTTGGACCGTTATAAAGAGCATGATATTGAATTGCCTTTAATGACCCTGACCGTCTCACCTCAAAACGAGCGCCAGTTGGTTGAAGGCCTCGAGCAGGCTTTGAGTTTGGGCAATGGTGTCGTGATTGTGGCGCCGGTTGATAAAGGGAAAGCAAAAAGCAGTAAGCGCAAAGGAGGGAAAGATGGACAGGAACGCTTGTTCTCCACCGAGCGCGCCTGCCCCAGTTGTGGTTGCGGTTTTGAAGAATTGGACCCACGTCTGTTTTCCTATAACTCCAAGCATGGCTGGTGCCGCAGTTGTTATGGCACCGGTATAGTGATTGCCGGCTTTGACGCCGAGCAGACCGGCGAAGAGGGCGTTTGGTTGCCACAAGAAGGGGAAGGGAACGGGGAAGAGAACGGAGAGGGTGCTGAACGTATTTGTCCTTCTTGCGATGGGCAGCGCCTCAACCCCACGGCGCTGTCTGTGCGCTTTCGTGAACGCTCCATTGCCGAACTGGCGGCACTGCCGGTGGACGCGGCTGAGCAGTGGTTCGGCAAGCTGAAACTGAAAATTTCCGAACAAGCTATCGCCCGGGACCTGCTGACGGAAATGCACAGCCGCCTGCATTTTTTGCAGAAAGTCGGACTCAATTATTTATCCCTTGACCGCGCCGCGCCCACCTTGAGCGGCGGCGAGGCCCAGCGCATTCGCCTGGCAGCGCAGCTCGGCTCAAGTCTGCAGGGCGTGTGTTATGTGCTGGACGAACCCACCATCGGCCTGCATACCCGGGACAACCGCAAACTGATCGAAACCCTGCGCGAACTTCAGCAGCAAGGCAATACAGTCATCGTGGTCGAACACGACGAAGACACCATGCGCGAAGCCGACCATTTAATCGACATGGGTCCCCATGCCGGTGTCAACGGTGGCGAAGTGGTGGCCCATGGCAGTCTGACGCAAATCATGCGCAATAAAAATTCACTCACCGGGAAAATGTTGTCCAAGCCCTTGCGGCACCCCTTGCCGGATTTGCGCAATACCGAAATGCGTGCACTCTGGCCACAGGAAAGACTCCGCATTGAAGGGGCAACACAAAATAATTTAGCCGGTGTGAATATTGAAGTGCCCCTGCGGCAGTTGGTCGCCATTACCGGTGTCAGCGGCAGCGGTAAAAGCACGTTGGTGCGCGGCGTGCTCTACCCGAATTTAAAAGCGGCCATCGCCAACAAACGCAAGAGAAAACACAAGTGGCAGGGCGCTTCCGATATTACCGGGTGGGAAAGCGTTGACCGCATTTTGGAAGTGGATCAAACACCCATCGGCAAAACCCCGCGCTCATGTCCCGCTACCTACATCGGTATTTGGGACACCATTCGCAAGCTTTTTGCCGGCACCGTGGATGCCCGTTTGCGTGGTTACACGCCCGCCCGATTTTCCTTCAACGCCGGCGACGGTCGCTGCGAAGCCTGCGGCGGGCAGGGCATGCAGAAAATCGAAATGAACTTCCTGCCCGACGTGCGTGTGCCCTGCGATCTGTGTCACGGCTGGCGTTTTAACGATGAAACCCTGAGTGTTCGCTATAAAGGCAAACACATTGGCGACGTATTGGCAATGAACATCGACGAAGCCGCGGCCTTCTTTGAACCCGTCAGCAAGGTCCACCATGCCTTGTGTCTATTGCAGGACGTCGGCCTCGGCTACCTGACCCTCGGTCAGCAAAGCCCCACGTTGAGCGGCGGCGAGGCTCAGCGTATCAAACTGGTGGCGGAGCTGACCAAAGCTCGCATGACACCGGAAGACGCCCGCGGTCGCGTCTCGCAGCACAACCTTTACGTACTGGATGAACCAACCGTTGGCCTGCATATGGCGGACGTGGAAAAACTGCTGCATGTACTGCATCGCCTGGTGGACGCCGGCAACTCAGTTCTGGTGATTGAGCACAATCTGGATGTGGTTGCCGAAGCGGATTGGATTATCGATATGGGCCCCGAGGGCGGCAGTCAGGGTGGAAAAGTTATTGCTCAGGGAGCGCCGGAGACGCTGGTGAAACGGAAGAGGTCTCATACGGCGAAATATTTGGCGGAGGTGTTTAACTGACTCTGCGCCGTCTCCGTTAATGGCACCGAACATGTGAACAGAAATCATTCAACCTGCCATTTATGGTACATCCTGCTGCATGCTTCGCACCTCCATTCTGTCAGGGATTTTCGGTTCACTGTTGATATCTTTCCACTCCCAGTCGGCAAAGGCTTCATCCAGTCCGGTGTGGAACAAGTGGTTGCTGTAGATGCTCAGGGTTTCCACCCCTATGGCCAGAACGATTTCCAATATTTGACCTTCGCTAAAGCCAGCATCCAGAAAGGTTTTGACGTCGTGTTTATGAGCCAATCCTCTGCGGGCAATCAACTTCCGTGTAAATTCCGACAGCGCAGCGAGCCGGCTGTCGGCAACGGCTCTTCCTTCGCGGATGGCTTGTAGAGTGTCGTCATTGACGCCTGCTTGCCTGGCCGCGATCATGCTGTGGGTCGAGACGCAATATTCACAACCATTTTCGCGGCCGATGGTTAACAGGACGACTTCCTGTTCCTGTGGCGAAAAGCTGGAGTCCTTGCGAAACGCGTTGTATCCCGCCATGTACGTCTGTAACAAGCCCGGCGAGTGCGCCATATTCACGTACATATTGGGAACAAAACCAATCTCTTTCTGAACGGTTTTCAGCAAATCCCGAGCTATGCCATTTGCGTTGTCGGCGCTGAGTGGTGACGAAGTCATTTGATATTCGGCAAGCATGGCGATTTCTCCTGATGGGGTTTACCCGTTTCGACCTGCTTGCTCTTTAGTCGTTCATAGGTTCCCAAGTGCCATACGGATCCCGGGGGTCAGCTTTTTCTAATTGCCATGATTGCGTATGGGGTATCGCAGCCTTAAAGCATGGAGCTAATATCCGACGCACCTGTCGGATAGGCGAACATCATTGTCTTCAGGGCTTCGGCCGGCAGTTGCTGGCGGATGGCCAGAGCAAACAGATTGATGACCTCATCCACATGTGGCCCCACCAGATGGGCACCGATGATCTGGTCTGATTCCTTGTCCACCAGCGTCTTGAATCCATAGACAGGCTCGGCAGTCTGGCGCGAAGTGAACCAGTCGGATGCCGGTTGGCTCTTCGACTGAATGTCGAGCCCCTGATCACGGGCCTGGGTCTCGTTGAGTCCCACCGCGGCGATCGGCGGAATGGTAAAGGCAACACTCGGCACACCACGATAATCCGGTTTTTGGTGATTGCCCTCAAGCATATTTGCTGCGACTGCCTTGGCATCATGGCTGGAGACGGGTGTCAGGGGCGGCCCCATCTGCGCGGCATCACCCGCCGCGTAAACCGCGGGATTGGATGCGCTCTGAAGGTACTCATTCAGTTTGAGCCGACCCTGATCAACGGCGATATTGGCGGCTTCCAGGTTGAGACTTGCCAGAGCCGGCACACGGCCTGCCGCATGGATCACGCAATCGGCATCAATCGCCATGGATGCGTCGTCCAGGGATGCCCGCACCCGGTATCCCTGATCCGTTTTCTCGACGGCTTCCACCTTGGTCTGAGTGCGCACGTCTATACCGATTCTTTCGAAGGCGCCCATCAGCCAACCGACCAGTTCCGGATCAAAATGCTTCAACATCTGTTTCCCCTGCTGAAGAATGGTCACCTGCGCACCGGCCCGGGCGGCAATGTGAGAAAATTCCGCAGCGATATAACCGCCGCCGACCAGAACGATTTTCCTGGGCAGCGTCTCCAACTCAAGGAACTCCTCGTTGGTGATCAGGTATTCTTCCCCGGGAATTCCAAGTTTGAGAGGCTCCGCACCGGACGCAATCAGTATATGCGTGGCGGCGAGTGCCTCCCCATTGACCTCAAGCGTATCGCGTCCAGTGAAACGCGCTCGCCCGCTATAGGTATCAATGCCTTTTTCCACATAGCTTTGCTCGCGTTGTTCCGGCACAGGGTCGGTAAAGGTGCGCTTGAATGCCATCAGTTCCGACCAATTGATGCGGATATCGCCGTCAATGCCTTTTTCCTGCATCCGCCGAACGTGATCGAGAGCCCGAGCGCCGCCAACAAGCACTTTTTTCGGGTCACAACCGCGCAGGGCGCAGGTTCCACCATAGGGCCGGAAGTCGATGACAGCCACACTTTTACCGGACGCCCGAACTCGCATAGCCGCGATCATGGCCGCTGTTCCAGTCCCGATCACAACAAGATCATAGTGCTTCGACATGGGGAGCCTCACAAGCCAGAGGTTGTATACATCAGATAAAAAAGCAAAAGTTTGCAGCTTCTGTGCCCGAAATCCGCAGCGCAGGCAATGGGACTGGGATTTCCGGCAATAAGTTTTTTCATTCTGGTAAAGTAGCCGTATGACCTAGAGCAAGAAATCAGAGAGAAGCCATTTCATGCAGCAGCAAGTGTCCCCGGTTCTTCGCGATATAGTATTGGTTGGCGGCGGCCACAGTCACGTGGTCGTGCTCAAGCGCTTTGCCATGCAACCGGAGCCGGGCGTTCGCCTGACACTTATTTGCCGCGATACCCACACGCCATACTCCGGCATGCTGCCGGGCTATATTGCCGGTCATTACAGTTACGACGAGGTCCACATAGATTTGCGCCGACTGGCGGAGTACGCCGGCGCACGTTTTTTTAGCGACGAAGCCATGGGTATTGATCACGCCGGGCAGAAAGTTCTGTGCCGTTCGCGCCCTCCGGTACCCTACGACCAGCTATCCATCAATATCGGTTCGACGCCACAGGTGAATCAAGTCACTGGCGCAGCTGTCCACGCCGTCCCGGTCAAACCCATCCACCAGTTCAACAATCGCTGGCAAACACTGCTCGAACGCGTCAAACGCCATTCGGGCACTACACGCATTGCCGTGGTGGGCGGCGGCGCGGGTGGCGTTGAACTCCTGTTGGCCATGCAGTACCGGCTGCGCAAGGAACTCGCGCAATTGATGCGCGACCCCGACGAACTGGTGTTCAGCCTGTTCACTCGCAGCAACGAAATTCTTCCTACCCACAATGCTCGCGTGCGTACCCATTTCGACGACGCGCTGAAGGCCCGAAAGGTCGCGGTTCATACGAACACGGAAGTCACGCTCGTGGAAGCCGGCCGGCTGCAAAGCGTGGATGGCGACTGGCATCAAGCCGATGAAGTGGTGTGGGTCACCAATGCCGGAGGCGCCTCCTGGTTGCGGGACACTCACCTGGAACTCGATGAAGAGGGTTTTATCAAGGTAGGCGACACCCTGCAATCACTGAGCGATCCTAAAATATTCGCCGCTGGCGATATTGCCGCCCAGGTCAATCATCCCCGGGAAAAAGCCGGCGTCTTTGCGGTGCGTCAGGGGCGTCCCCTGGCGGATAACCTCCGCGCTGCCGTCATCGGTCATCCGTTGAAACCCTATCGTCCCCAGGCGACCTGGCTGGCTCTGATTACCACCGGCGACCGCCACGCCGTAGCGTCGCGCGGCAAACTGTACCTGGCGGGCGACTGGGTCTGGCTCTGGAAAGACTGGATCGACCGGCGTTTTATGGCCAAGTTCAATCAACTTGAACCCATGGAAGAGGGCACTGCCAAGTCGCGTATCAAATCCCCGAAGGTAAGAGTACCGCTTGATCAGGAAGAGGGCACACAGGCGATATCCGCCATCGCCATGCGATGCGGCGGCTGCGGTGCCAAGGTGGGGGCCTCGGTACTGTCACGGGCGCTGTCGACTCTGGAGCCGGTGCCTCGTGATGAAGTGCTGGTGGGCCTGCATGCTCCCGACGACGCCGCCGTGGTGCGCGTGCCAGCGGGCAAGGACATGGTGCATACGGTCGATTTCTTCCGCGCTTTTATTGATGACCCCTATGTATTCGGAAAAATTGCCGCCAACCACGCTCTGGGCGATATCTTCGCCATGGGCGCCGAGGCGCAGACGGCCACGGCC
This sequence comes from uncultured Cellvibrionaceae bacterium, assembly GCA_964515945.1. Taxonomy (GTDB): domain Bacteria; phylum Pseudomonadota; class Gammaproteobacteria; order Pseudomonadales; family Cellvibrionaceae; genus CAYQQJ01. Next base: position 9,808 of record CAZEWY010000030.1, on the reverse strand, counting down.
ATAGCAACAGTACCTCAAGGCCTCGAAACCAAGGTCGAAGATACGGTCTTCCAGATGATGCACGGTGCGCTCGAGGTGCTGAATGAGGCTGATTGTGCGTTGGTCGGCGGCCATACCGGCGAAGGCCAGGAGCTGGCACTGGGCTTTGCGATTAATGGCCTGATCGATGCGGGCGGTACCAGCACCCTGCGCAAACAGGGCATGCGTCCGGGCGATGTTTTGATTCTCACCAAACCGATGGGCACCGGCACCTTGTTTGCCGCCCACGCCCGCTTCGAGGCGAAAGGCCGCTGGATAGACGCGGCACTGCGCAGTATGTGCCAGTCCAATCGACAGGCGGCCGTCTGCCTGCGCGAGTATGGCGCCACCGCCTGTACCGACCTCACCGGCTTCGGATTGCTCGGGCACCTGACTGAAATGACACGTCCCTCGGGGGTTGATGCTGAAATCGAGCTTGCCGCGCTACCGCTTCTGGATGGCGCCCAGGAAACTGTGGCCGCCGGAATATTGAGTTCGTTGCAACCCGCTAACGTGCGCTTGCGTCGTGCCATCCGCAATCAGGCAGATTGGGTCGGGCATCCCCGTTACCCGCTGCTGTTTGACCCACAGACCGCCGGCGGCTTGTTGGCCAGCGTGCCCGCCGACGCGTCGGAAAAATGTTTAAAAACCCTGCATGAATTGGGTTATCCACACGCGACCATTATCGGTCGCATCCGCGAAACCGGAGAGGCGTTGGAGCCGATTATTCTGAAGGAGTGATGCGGGTATTTATCGAAAATGACCCAGAGCAGACTCGCGGAAGCAGGATATCATCTGGATTCAGAAAAGCCGGGGATAAAATCAGCGATTACTTTGGCCAGCGCTTCCCGCTCAGCTTCAGGCCGAAACAGCGGTGCGCGGGCTTGAACCTGTTGGCGCAGCTTGTCGACAAACGCCGGGTCGGACTCGGCTCGCAGGAGACACTGTTGCAGTGCCGCGGTATCGGCGATTGGAGAATAGTACCCGGCGTAGTCGCCGCCCAGCAGGCCGCGGTTGCCCGGGATGTTGGACGCGATCACCGGCAAGCCGGCGACGCAGGCTTCGCTGACCACGTTGGCGCCGCCTTCCATGCGCGAGCTGATTACCATCAGCCGTGCCCGGGACATCCATTGGCGTACGCGCCAGCGGGGCAGGTCGCCGAACCACCGGTAGCGTGAATTGCGTGTCATTTCATCACGCGCGGCCTCGGCCCAGTCCTCGCTGTGGGCACCACCTAGCTGGACGATGCGCAGCCGGGAATCCGGCGGCAGATTGCGCACGGCATAGGCGCAGCGCAACGAATCTTTTTCTTCGCGCAGGTGTCCCGCAACCAGCACATCAAAAGTCCGTATACTGGGAGCCGGCGCCCGTGCAGGCAGGGGCAGGGCGGATTGGTGCACGATATGCAGTCGGTCGTGAAAGACCGCGGGAATATCCTCTTTTACGCAATCATGTAAGCCAATCAGGGCGTCGGCCAGTTGAAAGCTTTCGCGCACGGTATCGGCATGGCTGTACTGAAAACGATAAATATCAGTTCCGGTCAACACCACCACCAAAGGGCACTGTGGAAACGCCCGACGCCAGGCGCGAATCGCGGCGTGACTGCGCCAGGCATGGAGCGCCAGCACCAGGTCCGGCAATTGTCCACCAACGAGGCTATCCTCGGGGGCGTCATCGGGTGCCGCCAGGCGCACGCGGCAGCCCAGCTCCCGCAGCAGGCCCGCCCAACGCGTTGCCGTGGCGCGATTGCCGGCATGAGACCCTCGACCTGCGGGGGTAATCAGCGTTACCTTTAACGCTTGCCTGTTCTCCGACAAAAAGTGTTCTCCTGATAACGAGAGGAATGAAGCACGTCATGATCATGCCGCCGACCCAACCACAAGCCGCCGACTACCTGGCAGCGATACTCACCGACGCGCGCGGCCGCAGCCTGGCGTTGATGCAGGATATCCTGAATGAGCGCGAACGGGGGCCTCAAATGCGCATCGTCAACCCACCGCTGTGGGAGTTGGGGCACGTCGGTTTCTTTCACGATCATTTCGCCCTGCGTAACCTGTACGGACTGACTGATTACTGCATTCCCGATGCGGATCGATTGTTCGACTCCAGTCGCATTCCCCACGCGGAGCGATGGGCTCTGGCTCTGGGATCACGTGAAAAGATTCTAGAGTACCTGGCGCGCGTGCAACAAGCCATGCTGGAACGCCTGCCCGATGGCGGCGAAGCCAGTGCCGACCAGAGTTATGTTTATCAGCTCACCACGCTGCACGAGGATATGCACGACGAAGCCTTTATCTATACCCGGCAAACCCTCGCTGATGCTGCGCCTTCACTCGAGTTTCCCTCACTGGATCTCGCCGAGGCATCGGCGGGGCCACTGGATGGCGATGTGGCCATTCCCGGCGGGCGCCACCAGCTGGGCTCGGACGCATCCGTACCCTTTCGCTTCGACAATGAAAAGCCGCCCATGACCGTTGAGGTCGCGCCTTTCCGCATCGCCCGTGCACCCGTGACCAACGCTGAGTTCGCCGCCTTTGTGGATGATGGGGGCTATGAGCGCCCCGAGTTGTGGAGCGCATCGGGTTGGGAATGGCGGAAGCAGTCGCAATTGCATGCTCCGGTCTACTGGAGAAAGACGGACAAGGGCGGCTGGGAGGAGCGGATCTTTGATCGCTGGCTGCCGCTGGCGCCTCATCAACCGGTGGTACACGTCAACCTCTACGAAGCCGACGCCTGGTGTCGCTGGGCCGGCCGCCGTCTGCCGAGCGAGGCGGAGTGGGATGTAGCCGCCAGCCGCGCACCCAGCCCCGACGGCAAGGCACTTGCGCCCGGCAAGCGCCGCTATCCTTGGGGCCAGTCCCTTTATGATGGCCATCATGATCGCCATGCTGACGCCCAGCTCGCAAATCTGGACGCGCTACGGCTGGGGCGCGTCGATGTCGCGGCGCTGCCCGCTGGCGACAGCGCTTTTGGCTGCCGCCAGATGCTGGGCAATGTGTGGGAATGGACGGCCTCACGGTTTCAGCCCTTTCCAGGTTTTCAGGCCGATTTGTACGAGGACTATTCCGCGCCGTGGTTCGCCGAGGGCCGCCATGTTTTGCGAGGAGGGGCCTGGGCCACCCGCGGGCGTTTGATACATAACGGCTATCGCAATTTTTTTACACCCGAGCGGCAGGATGTGCTGGCCGGGTTTCGCACCTGCGCGCTGTGAACGCAGTAAATAACGATGCTTTTAAGGTAAGATTGCATTCCCAATTTTATTTGTTTCAGCAACAACCGCTGTCGAGGATTGACTATGTCAGGACATTTGTTCCGCGCCCTGTTACTGATTGCCGGCCTGGGGATTAGCCTGCTGGCCAGTGCCGAAACCTTCGTATTTACCGCCATACCCGATGAAGATGAAACGCGCTTGCAACAGCGGTTTCAGGCAGTGGCCGATTACCTCGCCGAGGAGCTCGATGTGGAGGTGCGTTTTGTGCCGGTTAAATCCTACGCCGCGGCGGTGAGTGCATTTCGAAATGATCAAGTGCAGCTGGCGTGGTTTGGCGGGCTGTCCGGCGTGCAGGCGCGGGAGCGGGTGCCGAACTCCAAAGCCTTGGCGCAAGGCAAGGAAGACGCCGAATTTGTAACCTATTTTATTGCCCACGAGAGTACCGGCCTCAAGCCAGATTCAGGTCTCAGCGAAGCGCTCCGCGGCAAAAGCTTTACCTTTGGCTCCAAGGGCTCAACGTCTGGCCGGCTCATGCCGGAGTATTACCTGCGCGATGCCTTCGGCGCACCGCCGGAAGAGATCTTCTCGCGGGTGGGCTTTAGCGGCAACCACAGCCGCACCGCCGCGCTGGTCGCGTCCGGCGCTTATCAGGTAGGTGCGCTCAATTATACGGTTTGGAAAAACGAGGTCGCCGCCGGCAATATCGATACCGAGAGTGTCAGGGTAATCTGGAAAACGCCGCACTATCCCGATTACCAATGGAGCGTCCGGGGCGATGTCGACGAGCGCTTCGGCGCCGGTTTTACCGAACGCCTGCGCGTTGCCTTGCTCAATATGAAGGACCCGCAATTACTGGCGAGCTTCCCGCGCTCGGGATTTATTCCCGCCGACAATAGTGATTACGCAATCATCCGCGATGTCGCCCGGCAAATCGATCTGCTCGATTGATGCAGACTTTCGCACTGACCGACATAGTCGCGGATTACGGCGAGCAGCGGGTCCTGGGCCCACTCAGCGTCGAGATTCAGCGCGGCCAACGGGTAGCCCTGGTGGGCAAGAGTGGCGCCGGCAAGTCAACCCTGCTGGGCGTTATGCAGCAGCGTTGGCAACCCCATGGAGTGGCTTTCATGCCTCAGGACCTGGGTTTGGTGGCGCCCTTGAGCGTGTTCCACAACGTCTTTATCGGTGGACTTGCCCGACGACCAAACTGGTACAACCTGGTCAGTCTGCTAAAGCCTTTCCGGCGCGACATCAACGAGATAACACCCTTGTTGGAGCAGTTGGGCATTGCTGATAAATGCTGGGCGGCGGTTGGTGAATTGTCCGGCGGGCAGCGGCAGCGCGTGGCTGCCGCCAGGGCGATTTACCAGCACAGTGACCTGCTGCTCGCCGATGAACCCGCCTCGGCATTGGATGGCCCCTTGGCCGAGGTGGTCATGGCGGCACTTACCGAATCTCACGCCACGGCGGTGTTGGCCATGCACGATGTGGAACTGGCGTTAAGATTTACCGACCGGGTGGTCGGTATTGCCGGCGGCGAGATTGCACTGGATGAGCCCGCCCACCGGCTTGGCGTCCAAGACCTGCTGGCGCTCTACTGATGCCGGTACTCTACTAATGTCGGTACTCTACTAATGTGGTATTACTGATTATGTGGCATTCAGCCACCATGCGCACCAGCCTGGGCTTCTTCCTGCTGGCGATTGTTTGCCTTTTCTTTGCCGATTTCCAGATCAGTGCCCACGACCCCTGGGGGGCATTGGGCCGGTTGTTTCTGGGTGTGCTACAGCCGGACTTCACTGGTGTCGATTATCTGGGCGTGACTATTCTGCGTACGCTGGCTTTTGCCTTCGTCGGCGTGGGTGTCGGTGCCGCCGCAGGTCTGCTGTTGGCATTGGCCTTTCGCTCGCGCACGGTACGCACCTGTTGCGCTTTTGTACGTGCCATTCATGAGCTTTTCTGGGCACTGATCTTCCTGCAGTTTTTTGGCTTGCATCCGCTCACCGGTGTACTGGCTATCGCTATTCCCTACGCGGGCATTTTCGGCAAAGTCTACGCTGAGATTCTTGAAGAGAGTGACCCTCGGCCATTACTCACCGTGCCCCGAGGCACAAGTATCCTGTCGACGCTGGTCTATACCCGTATCAGTCAAGCCTGGCCGCACCTGGTCAGCTATACCAGCTACCGGTTGGAATGCGGACTGCGCTCCAGCGCCATCCTGGGATTCGTCGGTATGCCGACTCTGGGCTTCTTTCTGGAATCCGCCTTTTCCCAAGGGCATTATTCCGTGGTGGGAGCATTGCTGCTGCTTTTCTATGTCCTGATCGCCACGCTCAGATTCTGGGTGCGTCCCAGATTGTTGCCGTTCTATCTGATCACCGCACCTTTTTTACTGGGCAGCGGCCTGCCGATTCGATGGCAGAATGTATCGCGCTTCTTTACCGTGGACATTGTTCCCGCGCCGCTGCGCGACGGGGAAGGGCTCAGCGGGATTTTCCCCTGGCTCGGCGACCTGCTCACCAATCAGGCGCTACCCGGCATCTGGAATACACTGGTGCTGACCCAGATTGCGCTGGTCGTCACGGGAATTCTGGCTTTGCTCCTGTACCCGCTGGTATCAAAGCATTTCACCAACCGGGTGACCCGGCCCTTGGGGCACACCCTACTGGTCATCATGCGCTCGACGCCGGAATACCTGTTGGCGTTCATTCTGCTGCAGTTGTGGGGACCTTCAATGCTGCCGGCAGTCGTCGCGCTGGCGGTACATAACGGCGGCATTATCAGTCACCTGATCGGCCGACGCAGCAACGAAATTCGATTGCGGCCGGATGCACCGCGCGGCGTCCTTGGTTACGCCTTTGAATTCACGCCGCGCCTCTACGGCCCGTTTCTGGCATTTCTTTTCTATCGCTGGGAAATTATCATGCGTGAAACCGCCATCCTCGGTATTCTCGGCATAGCCACACTGGGCTTTTATGTCGACAGCGCCATTCAGGAAATTCGTTTTGATCGCGCTTTGGTGTTGATTCTTATCACGGCACTTCTCAATATCGGTGTGGACATTCTGGCCCGCAGGCTGCGCAATCGGCTGCGCCTGCGCCATAGCGCAAATACTGTGACTTTGCCCGCTGGGCAGCTAAATGCGACCGTTAACTAGTTTAACGGACAACAAGGAAACAGAATGAAAAAAACGCTCGTGATCGCTGTTGCTGTGCTTATAGCCGCTTTCTTTGCCCTGGATTTAAATCAGTACCTGACGCTGGAGTATTTGAAAACCAGCCAGAATCATTTTGCCGAATGGCTTGAACAATGTCCTCTGCTGGTCATTCTGGGATTTTTCGCGCTTTACATTTTAGTCACAGCACTGTCACTGCCGGGCGCCGCGGTTATGACTATCGCCGGTGGCGCCTTGTTTGGTTTGGGGCTGGGCACGCTGCTGGTGTCCTTTGCTTCCAGTATTGGTGCAACCCTCGCATTTTTGGTGGCACGCTTTCTGCTGCGCGACTCCATAAAAAAACGCTTTGGCAAAAAGCTCGAAGCCCTTAACAAGGGGGTCGAAAAAGACGGCGCTTTTTATCTATTTACCTTACGCCTGGTGCCGGTGTTTCCGTTTTTTGTGATCAACCTGGTTATGGCACTCACGCCCATTCGCACCTGGACCTTTTATTGGGTGAGTCAGCTCGGCATGCTGGCGGGCACCATCGTCTATGTTAATGCCGGTACCCGGCTGGCGAATATCGATAGTCCATCCGACATAGCGTCTCCAGGTCTGATTCTGTCCTTTGTGCTTCTGGCGATTTTCCCGTGGATTGGGAAAGGTCTGGCAGGACTGATCCGGCGCGGCCGCGTGTATAAAAACTGGCGCAGGCCGAGAACCTACGAGCGTAATCTGATCGTCATAGGCGCGGGCGCCGCCGGGCTGGTCAGCGCCTATATTGCGGCCACCGTTAAAGCCAGGGTCACTCTGGTCGAGGCCAATAAAATGGGAGGGGACTGCCTTAACTATGGCTGCGTGCCCAGCAAGGCCCTGATCAAAAGCGCCAGGGTGGCGCATCATATCCGGCACGCTCAGCGCTACGGTCTTGAATCTTCGCAACCACAATTCAGTTTCAAGTCTGTTATGCAGCGGGTGCACAAGATAATTTCCGATGTCGAGCCCCATGATAGCGTTGAACGTTATACGGGACTCGGTGTGGAAGTTTTACAGGGATACGCCAAAATCGTGGACCCGTGGACCGTGGAAATTCAGCTAAGTGACGGAGAGACTCGGCGCCTGACCACCCGCGCCATCATTATTGCCGCTGGCGCAGAACCCGTCGTTCCTCCGCTACCCGGTCTGGAAGAAGTGGGTTATGTCACCAGCGATACCTTGTGGGACAAATTCGCGGAACTCGACCAGCCACCGCAACGTCTGGTGGTGCTGGGCGGTGGGCCCATCGGCTGTGAGCTGACCCAGGCCTTTGCCCGATTGGGATCCAAAGTTTTTCAAATCGAACGCGGCGATCGCCTCATCGCAAAAGAGGACGAAGACGTCTCGAATTCAGCCCGGCAATTTCTGGAAGCGGACGGCGCCGAGGTGCTGACGGGTCACAGCGCGGTCCGTTGTGAAAAGGAAGGTACGCGAAAATTCATTGTCGTTGAGCACAAGGGCGAAGAAAAACGTATCGAGTTCGACCAGCTCATCTGTGCCGTGGGACGCAAGGCACGCTTGACCGGCTATGGTTTGGAGAACCTGGGAATAGCCACCGACCAGACCGTTGAAACCAATGAATTCCTGGAAACCATTTACCCCAATATTTATGCCGCCGGCGACGTGGCCGGACCTTACCAGTTTACTCACACAGCAGCGCATATGGCATGGTACGCGGCGGTAAACGCGTTATTTGGACAGTTCAAGCGATTCAAAGTGGACTATTCAGTGATTCCCTGGACGACGTTTATTGATCCCGAAGTGGCGCGAGTCGGGATCAATGAGCAAGAAGCCCGGCAAAAAAATATCAATTATGAATTGACCCGCTTCGAACTCGCCGAGCTGGATCGCGCCATCGCCGAAGGCGCTACTCAGGGATATGTCAAAGTGCTTACGGTTCCTGGCAAAGATAAAATTTTGGGTGTGACCATCGTTGGCGCTCATGCCGGTGAATTGCTCGCTGAATTTGTGCTGGCCATGCGCCACGGGTTGGGGCTCAATAAAATCCTTGGCACCATCCACACCTATCCCACGCTGGCCGAGGCCAACAAGTACGCCGCTGGTGAATGGAAAAAAGCTCACGCACCGGAAAAATTGCTGCGCCTTATCGCCCGTTATCATCAATGGCGTCGGGGGAGGGCGGCATGAACAGGTTTAAATCAAAGGATAAAAACCATGTCAACTCATGAAAATGTTCAGGACTATTATGGACGTCAACTTCAGACGTCGGATGATCTGAAAACCTCCGCCTGTTGCGATACGTCGCTAATGCCCGAATGGCTGAAGCCATTGCTGGCGAGGATTCATCCCGACGTATTATCCCGATACTACGGTTGTGGTCTGGTATGCCCGGACCTGCTGGAAGGTTGCCGCGTACTCGACCTGGGCTGCGGCACAGGCCGGGATGTTTATGCCTTGGCGCAGTTGGTTGGCCCAACAGGCGAGGTCGTAGGCGTGGATATGACCGACGAACAGTTAGCGGTGGCTCGGGAGCACCAGGATTATCACAGCAACATTTTCGGCTACAGCAATGTGCGTTTTATCAAGGGGTATATCGAGCGCCTTGATGAGCTGGAACTTGAGGCGGGCAGTTTTGACGTGATCGTTTCCAATTGCGTGATTAATCTTTCTCCGGATAAGGATGCCGTACTGGCTGGCGTGCAAGCCTTGCTAAAACCCGGCGGCGAATTTTATTTCTCCGACGTCTACGCCGATCGCCGTGTACCGGAGTCCGTGCGGAATGATCCCGTCCTTTACGGCGAGTGTCTCGGCGGCGCGCTTTACTGGAATGATTTTATTCAGCTTGGCAAACGCCATGGCTTTAGAGACTCGCGCCTGGTGGAAGACCGTCCGCTTGAGGTGACAGACCCGGAACTGGCCCAGCGCGTTGGCAATATTCGCTTCTTTTCCGCCACCTATCGCCTGTTCAAGCTCGACAATCTGGAAAGCGACTGCGAAGACTACGGCCAGGCCCTTATTTACAAAGGCACTATCCCCAACAAGCCTCACGCATTTATGCTGGACAAGCACCACCTGATTGAGACAGGGCGGGTATTTCCCGTCTGTGGCAATAGCTGGCGAATGTTGCAGGACACCCGTTTTCGGTCCCATTTTGAATCAATGGGAGATTTTAGCCGGCACTACGGATTGTTCGAAGGCTGCGGCGGTGACTTGTCTTTCGGTGGCACGGAGGGGGAAGATCAAGAGTCTTGCTGCTGACTAATTACTGTCAGCAGCACATGCTGTGGTCTTGTTGCTCTGTCGTCAGTGCCCTTCACCAAGTATGGATTTCACCCGTCCTTCCAGGGACCCCAAGCCGGCGGCGCGCCCGAATTGGAGCGACTCATCAACAGGTTGGTCGAGCGCGGTCTGTTCTGGGGCGGGCAAGA
>CAZEWY010000029.1:0-26534 GCA_964515945.1 uncultured Cellvibrionaceae bacterium | reverse complement strand
CGACCACTTCTTCCAGAACAACGTCCTGAGCCAGCGCGTTAGCGGAGGCTATGGCGGATACCAGTGCAGCCACCGCAAAGGTCGGCGCTTTGTTTTGAGTGTTTGGTTTGTTGGTTTTCATGGTTTCTCCAGTTTTACTTATTCTTTACATCTGAGCCCACTTCTTACGGGCAGCAGCGCGATCCTCCGCGTGCAACTTCGTGTCAGTGAACACTATAATGTAAACGTTACACCCAGAATATAACTGGCTCTCGGGCTAAGTCAAATACCAAAAAAGGTAATCGTTTACTCTTGCAATCACTAAAAGAAATAAGCCCCGGGTGCGCTGCCGGCAAAGGCGCGCGAGACAGCAGCACGCACCATTGGCTTTAGCCCGTAGCGCGCGCCTCTGACCGTAATGGGTTGAATCTGCATACCGTCCAGACATGGCTTTTCCACATAACTGTTCCTGCAATTTCTTGAGACCAACGGGTATTCATATCTCTTGCAGAAGCACCGTAAAAGGTATACGTTTTCCTTATTGCGGCGTATTGCGCCATCTCGCGGCGAGCCTGCATTCGCAATCGGGTCGGAACCCATAGCAATACATGGGGGACTTCGGATGGCGGGGGCTTCGCGACTGCGATTTCCCGTGGAATCTGCTATCTTGGCGCGGCGCGCCGCCTTTGGGGAGGATGGTGCCGCATCACGGGCGCCGCGAACAAATAACAGCCGATAACGCAGGTTTAATAAATGGCAACAATAAAAGATATCGCTAAAGCAGCCGGGGTGTCGCTCGCCACCGTATCACGGGTTATCAATGATGGTCCGAAAGTTGGCGACGAAACCCGGGAACGCATCAAAAAAATCATGGAGGAGATGGACTATCGGCCCAATGCCAATGCCCGCGCGCTGGTCAACCAGCGTAGCGCCTCTCTTGGCGTGGTGCTGGCCGAATTGCTGGACCCTTTCTTTGCCACCCTCGCCCACGGCATCGAGGCCGTTACTCGACCACGGAACGTGCAAATCCTGATGAGTTCCGGTTCCATCGAAAAGACAACGGAATTAAAGGCCATTGAAACGCTGCTGGAACACAGATGCGAAGCCATGGTGGTACACAGTAAAGCTTTGGATGATCGCACACTCATCAATTTCGCCAACCAAGTGCCCGGCTTTGTTTTGATCAACCGGTATGTCCCTGAAATAGGCAACCGCTGTGTTTGGCTCGACAATGTTACCGGCGGGCGCACCATGGCCAGATATATCCTTAGCCAGGGCCACCGAAAGATTGCGGTCATCAGCAGTAAATATCAGATTGAAGACCCCGGGGATCGTATTCACGGCATACGCGAGGAGTTGCGGGAGTCCGGCGTTGCTCTGCCGGATTCATGCATCGAGTACAGCAGTCCGGATCAGGAGGGCGGAGAAATGGCTGTTCAGAACCTGCTGGCAAAGGGCAAAAAATTCACCGCCATCATGGCTTACAACGACGCCATGGCATCTGGTGCGATGACCGTTCTGCAGGACCACAACATCGATGTCCCCAACGCCGTTTCCGTTATTGGCTATGATGACGTACTGCTGGCCAAGTACTGCCGGCCGAAACTGACAACCTTGCGCTACCCCATCGAAGTCATGGCCATGCGCGCCGCCGAGCTCGCCATGAGCTACGCCGCTGGCGAAAAACCCGAACCGGGTATTACATTCAAGTATGCCCCGACCGTTGTTAAGCGTGAGTCGGTTATCAAAATTAAAAGCACGCCCTAAACCACAGGGTAATCATACTTGGCTTTGCGGTCCAGAACGCCAAGCTCTCCTTCACCGCAACCTCGAAAAGCTGATCCTCTCCTGCTCTAGCCGTACTTGGTCTCCCAATCGGCTTTCTACAAGATCCATGTAAAGTGCCTGCTCATCAGGCAGCAGATGATCCAATGGCTGCCGTGTTAGGTCAGGCTCGCGGCCCCAGAGGCTTTTATGCGCCAGCAGTGTAGCGCGGTCCATCAGCAATGACCGGGTGTGGGGCAATATCGCACGTACCTGATTGAGAATACGGAAACCGTGGGTATCGATATCACCCCAGTAAAATACGCGTTTCTGGTGCAACCATGCGGCTGGGGCAAGCAGACGGTCAATGCCGTAGCCTTGACCAAAGATAACGAGTGCCGCCTTTCGGGGCGGAAAGGCCAAGGCGGTTACGTCATTCTCCACCACGAAAACGGTTTCTACTTCTGGGCAGAGTTCAGCAAAGTGCGCTACGGGAATCTGCAGGTCTGACAGTCCATTGACGGCACAATTCTGGTCCAGAATCCGGAAGCGTATCAGCGCGGGCTTGCTAGCGAAGCCGTAGCGGCGCTCGAAGTGCTTGGCGCCGGTGGCGCTCTCATCAATGGCACTGGCGGGCAACGATAGATCCAGCAGTTGCATGAGAAGACGTCGACGACGCTCGATATACTTTGTATGCACGCCGGGAGTATCCAACTGACGTAGATAAATGCCCGGTCGCGGGTTGTCTCGCAGCCAGCGAATGATTGCAAGCAGTTGTGGCCACTCATTCTCCAGTTTTAGCATGGTCAGAGGAAAGCTCTCTACCCAAGGGCTGAGTTCGGGGACGGCGTCCAGCACCTGCTCTCGAAGTGCGGAGTAGCGCACAGCCTGATTGACTTTGCCCACTAATCGACACGCGGCTTCCGGGGATTCCAGCATCACAGCATGAGGCAATCGGTTGCGGCCTAACTGGCGGTGGTTGACCATGCGCCATTCCATGTCCAATGAGTGACGCCGGGCTTCCTCTTGCCACTGCCTGACCCAGTCTCGCGCCTGCCCAAATTGCTCGATCAGTTGGGTGCCGCTTGGTCTTTTCAACGACAACCGCAGGGGGAAAAGCCGTTCCGGTTGATGCCACGCACGCAGTAAGTCACCCGAGCGCCAAAGCTTTTCCAGCCGCGCGCGGACATCCACAAAGCGCGTCCAGCTCGTCATGCGGATTCCGTCTTGGCCCGTTCGGCGCGATAGGCCTCGATACTTAAATTGCGCAGCAGGGATTCGCGTCCCTCGGGGTTATAGACAAAGCCCACTTGCGCCACATAGGGCTCAATGATGTGGATTTTTTGCAGAGGCGTGACGATCAGCAGTTGCAAGTTCATGCGCTTGAACAGCTCCAGCCCGAAGCGCGCGGATTCGTCGGAGCCTCTGCCAAACGCTTCATCAATCATCACGAAGCGGAAGCTGCGCGAGCGCACCGTCTGCCATTCAAGCCCGAACTGGTAGGCCAGGCTTGCGGCAAGTACCGTGTACGCCAGTTTTTCTTTTTGACCACCGGACTTGCCGCCTGAGTCTGTGTAGTGTTCGTGTTCGGTGCCGTCCTCCTTCCAGCGCTCCGACGCGGCGAAGGTAAACCACTGGCGCACATCTGTCACTTTGCGGGTCCAGCGCTTGTCCATTTCGCTGGTGCCTTCCCGCCCTCGAAAACGTTCGATAATCGCCTTGACTTGGAGAAACTTGTTTTCGGCATATTGGTCGTCATCTGCGCCGGTGAGCGCGCCTTCCGTACAGGAGCGCAGTTGCTCTTGAAAGTCCCTTACGTCAGCGTCGGTATTGAGCTGCGCCTCCAGTACAATGTATCGGCCCGGGTTGTATTCGATGTCCGCCAGAGACTGATTGATCTGGTCAATCCGCTCGCGTATCTGTTGGCGTTCCTTGTTCAACTGCGACTGAAACCCGGCCACTTCACGAATGGTATTTTCGTTCAACAGGGCTTTGAATTTTTCCTCAAAACGCGGCAGGTCATCCGCTTGCAGTTGCGCCAGCATGGCCTCATATTCGGGCGCCGACGCTAAATTAACGTCCACTTCCTGCGTATCCAACGGCCAAGCGTGATTGAAACTGCCCATCGCCTTGAGGATTTTCTCTTCCAGCCGCTGCAGGCGTTTACCCTCGTTGTCGATGGCACGCTGCACCCACTCGCGCATATCCTGCTCTCGGTTCTGGCAAGATTCTACGGTGAGTTGGTGCTCGCCCAGAGTCTGATCCCGCAGTTGATCCAGTTCATCAAATAGCGGCTCAGCCTCCGGTTCTTGCGTCAGCAACCCTTGCGCATCATGCAATTGGACGCGCGCATCTTCTTGTTTATTCTCAATGACGGCCAATTCGCGATTCAGCTTTTCAACCTGGTCTTCACTGGCTCGTATCTGCTCCTCGAGTGTTTCCATTTGGCGGATCAGCACCTGTAACTGATCCGACGCAGCCTCCAGTGCTTGCTTTTCCTCCTGCAGCCGCGCAACGTCACATGCGCAGCTTTGCCAATCGATATCGCTGTAGTCGCGAATTTCCAGCAGGGCCACCAAGGCATCCCGCTGCGCCTTGAGTTGACTATTCTCGGTAGCAAGTTGAGCAATACGGTCGCCCAGGGACTGCATCTCCCGCTCAAGCGAGGCGCGCTGGTTTTCCAGGGTCTGGATCTTGGCCTGATTGCTCCAGCCCAACACGTAGCGGCTGCGATCATCCAGGCGGTGGCGGTCGTCCTTTTCGTGGCGCTGACCACCGGCCTTGATTTGACCGGCGCGGGTAATGGCCCGCTGCTCACGGCGGAACTGGTCGAGCTGATCACAGCAGGCATAGTCGAAACGCCGCGCCAGTTCCTCTTCCAGCCAGGGATAAAACTCGGAGTCCGGCTTCAACTCCAGCTTGTGCACCAGCGACTCGGGGTGCAGTGTCGGCGGTTGTTGAAGTTTTGGCTGGCGCACCCGGTAATAAACCAGACGCCCGCGCAGGTGGGTTTCATCCACCCAGCGGGCTACTTCCGCATAATGGCGCTCCGGCACTAAAAGGGACAGGGCAAAATTGTGCAACACGCGCTCGGCGGCACCCTCCCAGACGACGGCATCCTCTCTTACTTTTACCAGTTCACCGGCGAAAGGTAGATCATCCTCGGCCAAGTTCAGTGCCTCACATAAAGCGCGCCTAACCTGTATCTGCTCGGTGTGGATATTGGAGCGGCGCTGTTTGAGCGACTCGATCTCCGCCGTCAATTTGCCGTGCTCATCCTTGTATCCACGCATGTCCACCGCCAGCTCCGTCTTGGCGTTGTCCAGTCTGGACTCCTGCTCGGCCAACGTTTCCCGCCGCTGTTGCAGCTCAAGATGCGCCGCACTGAAGGCAGCCACATCCGGCTGAGCGGTCAGCCCCAGAGTGTCGGCCAGGCTGGCGTAGCGTTCGGCGGTTTCCTGGCGGCGCTGCCGCTGGCTTTCACGCTGCTGAATCTCGGCCTTGAGCTGCTCCAGCCGGTCGCCGCCCTGGCGGGAAATGGCCTCGCGCAAGCGGTCACGGCTGCGGCGCTGTTCCGTGAGTTGGGTGCGCGCCTGCTCCAACTTACGGCTTTGGCGGTCCAGGTCCCCGGCCAAGTTCTCCAGGCGCCGCTGCAGCAAGCCCGTCTTCAGATAAGCGAAATAAGGTTTGAGGGCATCCCGGTAACGCTCCCAGCGTTGCCGCTCCTGAACCACTTTGGCGTGTTGCCGGCAATCCGCCACCAGCGGCGTCAGCGCTTCCACTTGCGCCCGAGCCTTGAGTACGGCTTCATGAGCCCGGTTGAGGTCATCGAAGTGGTCAATCAGCGCTTCAACGCGCGGCGCCACCTCGAAGGCTTCCAGCATATGCTCGCGCACAAAGTCAGTGAGATTGCCTACGGATTTCATGGATACCGTCTGATGAAACAGCTCCAGTGCCTGTTCGTTTTCAATGCCGAAGTAGCGGCGAAAGGCCGCCTCGTAGGGTGGGAAACTGTCGAATAATTGCAGGCCGCGCTCGCCCCGCAAACGTTTACGCAACTGTTTTAAATCGCGGCCGAAACCGGCGAAGTCATCTCGTATCGTCAGCGCCCGTTCGGCCACCGCATAGAAGCGATTGGGTTGGCCCTGGCGATCAGCATGCCAAAAGACCTGGGCCAGAGTCACATCCTGGTCGTAGCCACGGTTGCTGAAGACGGCCAGGATAACTGAATAGCTGTTGTGGTCCCGTAATGCGACTGGCTTGGCTCTGTGGCCGGAGTCGCCGCGTTCTGACTTGTAGTAGCCCTGTACATATGAACGCAGTGAGCGCTCCTTGATCTCCGCCCCCGCCGCCTTGTTGTAGGCAATACGCTGGGCGGGCACCAGCAGCGTGGTGATGGCATCCACCAGCGTGGATTTGCCGGAGCCGATGTCGCCGGTCAGCAAGCCGTTCTGCCCATCCAGTTCCAGCGTCCAAACGCGGTTGTGAAAGGTTCCCCAATTGAAAACCTCCACCCGTTGCAGGCGGAAGCCTGTGAGAGTGCCTTCGGCGGCAAAATCCAGCAGTTGTTCACGCATCATATCCGCTCCTCGCTGCTCCCTTTATCTTGCTCGGCGTCCGGGTCCAGGTGCGCGCGATATTCGTTCAAGCGTTGGTCGAACTCGTCCAGCCATTGAGCATCCACATAGGCTTTAAGAATGCGCAGAATCTCAATCTTGTCGCTCTGCCCGCGCAGCCGGCGCACAAAGCCCAGCTCCGCCACGCGGTTCAGGTAGCCGTCGATCTGATCCACCAGCTTGGCCTCATTAGTGTTCTCGGGCAGAAAGGTGCGCAGCATATCAACGATATCTTGCCGGTCCAGAATCACGCGCAGCTCGCCGCCCTGCGTATCCACCTCCGCCAACTTGCGCCGCAACAAAGCAATCAGCAGACTCACCGGATAGGACAACTGGCGCCGAGCCATTAAGCGTGGCAGCTCCGGCTCGTCTTCTTGCACGCGCGTGCGCAACCATGCGTGGCCCTCGGCCTCGTCCAGCATCAACTCAAGCCCCAGAACCGACACATAGTCGCGCACGCCGGCCTGGAGGTTCAATAGTTGCTGCCAAAGCTTGCTGTCGTCTTCCTGATAGAACACTCCTTTTAAAAGCTTGATGAGCACCAGAGACAGATTATCGGACGTGGGCTCTGAGGCGCCGGGTTGCGAAGTCATAGGCTCTGCCTGGTAAAGATAATACGGGGCACTCTGGCGCGCCGGGTTATGAGATGTTCATCCTCCCACTGGATCAAGTCATCGCATGCGTCGGCGAAGCTTGCGCGCCGGTCTGCGCCGGCCAACGTCAGGTAAGTCACCAATTCGGCCAAGCCCACCTTGAGAGGGTGCTGCTCAATGACCTCCGCCAGCGTCACCTGGCTGCGAGATTGCAAAGCACGATTAATGGCCGCTTCCAGGCGAGCCTTGTCCACCACCACTTGCTGAAACAGAACCTCCGGGTCCACATCAGTTTCATCACCGCTCTCGACTCGCAAGTCCAGCACCGGCTTAAGCGGTGGCGTATACAGCGGCCGCTCCATGGGCAGATCAATGCCCGCCTGAGAGGACTCCAGGATCGTAAAGTCACCGGTCGGGGATGCTTCTCGCACCGCCAGAGCAGAGGTTTCGATGCCCTGCAAAAGCTGCATTATGCGCTTGTTTTCGAGGTAGGTCTGATCGTCCAGGAAACGGCGTAACTGCCCCGATAGGCGTGCCACGGTGCGTTGCGTCTGCTCGCCCGCATCCAGCCAGTCAAAGTGAATACGCTTGAAACGCGGGTCAGGCTCCAGGGACTGGACCGCCCCCAGTTCGAACACCCGCTCCAACCTCTCGGACAATTCTTCTTGCCGCGCGGGCGACATGAGAAAATCCCAGAAAGCGCGAAAGGTCTTGCCTTGGTCCGAATCCGCGATGGCGTCCCGCTCGCCAAAAATCTCGTCCAGCAGGTCGCCCTTTCTGCCCTCCCAAGCGGTAATCTGCTCACGGGTTTGGCGGTCCAGTTGCCGGAAGTTCTGCTCCACCTCGCGAAAATCCGACAGCAGTTCACGCGCCGTGCTCGTCAACTGCTGAAAACGTTCACGCAATGCGGTTTCGTCCATCAGCGCCAAATCGCCCGCCTTGATACGCTCGATTTCACGCTGAATGTCCGCCTGGCGCTTTTCCAGCTCCGCAATGCGGGCCTCGGCGTCCGTCTCCGCACCCTCCACCATTTGGGCCAGCAGATCGAATATTGTTTTAAGGCGCGACTCAGTGCCTACAAAACGCCGCTGCGTCAGGCCGGACAGCCAGTTGGCAGCCCGCTCCGCGGCCGGCGTTAAATCGAAGTGAGGCTCGTCGGACTCCAGCGGATAGTATTTGCGCAACCAGCCCTTATCGTTATCCGCCCAATCATTCAGGTAGTCGGCTGCGCTGCGCGGGAAAGCTGCTTCTCCTTCCACGTCCCGCAGGTGAAATAACAGGTCGTCCAGCCGTGCTCGCAGTTGAGATTCCGCTAAGCTGCGGACATTGGGTTGAATGAAGGTCGCGTCCAAAAAACCAATAATCAGAGGCGCGTGGTCCGCCAACAACAGCCGCCAGGCGGGGTGGTGCCGCCTGAGTTGACAGAGTGTGGAGTAGTCCAGTGCCATGGTGATTAATCCATTGAGACAACTTCAGCCACTGAGGTGGCCACCCGGTAGTCGACGTTGTCCAGCGCATTGAAGTGCGCCTTGCCGCAGAGGATTTTCAGGTTTTCCTCCAGGCGGCGTTTGTCCGAATCATGAGTGGTTTTGGTTTCCCGAATCAGGTAGATCTTTTTATCATCTTCCAGCACCACCGCCCAATCCGGGTTGTACTCGCCCACCGGCGTGGGAATCTTGAACCAGCGCGGCAGCTTGCAGAAGAATTTCACGTTGGCCGCGCCGTCCAGGGCATGGGCGGTTTGCCGCTCAATGTGCGAGTCGTACTCAATGTAGTTGTACGGCGTTTGTACATGCTCGCCCGCTTCGGCGTGTCGCACTTCATAAACCCGGTCCAGGTAGGCCTCCAGCTCGGGCTCATCAAACAGCTCCATCTTGTAATGCTCGCCGGCCAGTTTTTCATAGCGGATGCCGTCCACCAACAGCTCGTCCAGTGCCTTGCGTATTTGCTTGCCGGCCTCGGTAATAAACCCTTGTGGGTTGGCCTTGAACTCACCCAGGCGGCCACAGCGCTTGATGATGTCCAGCAAGGTCGCGCGGGTCAGCTCGGTTTGCTCCTGCAGGGCGCCCAGCAAATCGGGCAGATGGGTGTGCGAGGTCACATAGCGGGATTTCGGTGTTTGAATTTGGCGGTCCGCGCCGAAGCCCGCATCGGTCAGGCGCGCCTGGGTGTGGTCTATGGTCAGACTCACCGGCTGAACCTTCGGCATGGTTTGCAGCTTGTGGCTGGCCAGGTCGATCAATTGCTGGGTATCGAAGGCGATGGCGTAGCGGGTTTTCTGGCTGATTTTGTCCCACAGGGCCTTGAAATCCGGGTTCAGCTCCACGCGCTTGTTATAAACAATGGGCTCGCGCTGGCGGGCGTCCTTTACTCGACCCTCGAACATGAAGCTGCGCAGTTTGTCGATGATCTCGCTTTCCAGCGGCTGGTACGCCGGTGGCACGGTCAGCTTGAAGTAGAGGTCATCCGGCTTGAACCTGGCGGTAATCTCGCCCTTGCCGTCCAAGTATCCCTCCGCCTTCAACGCCTGCCACAACTGGCGGGACCTCTCTTGCCCAAGAATGTCCTGCCCCAAGGTTTCGGTCTCGCCAACCGCCAGCGGCGCAAAGGCAATGGCCGGCACACGGCCGAATTTGAAGCCACCGCCAATGTCCTTTTCCATTTCACTTTGCAGGTTTTTCGCGTACTGCTCGAAGGACTCGCTGGCCACCACCGTCAGGCGGTTAACCTGCGGGTCGTACACGCGGTCGCCGTTGGCGTCCACCGCCAGGCGCAGGCCGCGCCCCAGGGTCTGTCGGCGTTCTTTCTCGCTGCCAAATTCACGCAGGCTGCAAATTTGGAACACGTTGGGATTGTCCCAGCCCTCTTTCAGGGCGGAATGGCTGAAGATGAAGCGCAGCGGTTCATCGTCGTCCAGCAGCCGCTCCTTGTCGCGCATAATCAGCTCGTAGATTTCCGCATCGCTGGCGGTGTTGCCGGTGGTATCTTTCAGCTCCACCACCTTGCCGCGTTTTTTCACCTCGGCAAAATAGCCGTTGTGCACCTGCTCGACCACGCGCTTGGGTAACTCGCTGAACTGCGGCAATTGGGCCACAGCCAGGTAGGCCTCTTCAAACCATTGGGCAATTTTGCCTTTCTGCACATTGCCCTGTTCGTCGTAGTAGCGGTAGTTGGCCACCTTGTCGATAAAGAACAAGGACAGCACCTTGACCGGCAGGCCCTGCTTTTGCAGGTTGCGCTCCTTCTTGAAGTGTTCTTCCACTGTCTGGCGGATTTGCTCCTTCAGCACCTCATCTTGAATGCCGCCCTGCTCCTGTTCCGGCTCCAGCAGCACATTATTGGCAAAGCGTACGTATTCAGCGCCGGGTTCGGCATAGATCTCGTCCACCACGTAGCCTTCGTAGCCTTGCCGGTTGGTGTGGTCGGACAGGTCCGTGCCCTGCTTCAGCTTAACGGTTTTCTCCTTGGTGCCATTCGGCGTATCTTCGAAGATCACGACGGAAGCCGACGGCGTTTTGGCCTTGCCGGCGTAGCCGATTTTGCTCAGCTTTAGGTAGGTCTGGTTGATATTCTGGCCGGACTGTATGGACGCCACGGAGATTTGCTTGACCAGTTTCAGGTCATACGCCTTCACCGGCCCCAACTGGTACACCACGTTGTAGGGGTTCTTATGGGTGGCGGAATAGCGTAGCGCAAACAGCGGCTTCAAATGGTTGATGGCACGCCGGGCCTTGGCCGTGGTATCCACGGATTGCGGCTCGTCAACAATCAGCACCGGGCGCACATCCTGAATGAACTCGATGGGCTTCACGCCGGACATGCGGTCCTGTTCCCGGTGAATCACCGAGAGCTTTTTGACCTCGTCCGGCGTCAGGGCATCGTAGTCTTCAACATCACCGGCATCCCGCTGGAAGGCCTGGATATTGATCACCATAATCTGAAGGGTGTTGGCCGTGGCAAACTGCCGTACCTTGGAGAGGTCTTTCGAGTTGTAGACGTAGTGATCAAAAGGCACATTGTTGTACAGGCTTTTGAAGTGCTCCTTCATCAACGCCAGGGACGAGAGCACGCCCTCCCGGATAGCCACGGAAGGCACCACAATAATGAACTTGCGCAAGCCCAGCTTTTTGTGCAGCTCGAAAATGCTGCGCAGGTAAACATAGGTTTTGCCAGTGCCGGTTTCCATTTCCACCGAGAAATTGGGAAAAGGATACTCATCGCCATCGGCAAAGAGACTCGCGGACTTCTCGATAAAGTTGCGCTCCTGCACCCGGTGCAGGTTGTCCAGCAATTTGTCCGGGTTCAAATCCAGCGTGTTGGCAATGCCGCGCTCGCGGTAGGCCTCGCCCGCGGTGGACAGTCCCTCGAACACCGCCAGCGTGGCTTCGAGGGCGTCCTGCTGGTAGTCGAGGTTAGGGTTGAATTTCAGTTTCATGGCCTGCCCCGCTACACCGTCTTGAATTCGATGCGGTCCAGCCCTTCCTTGCCCTGGTTGAAATTGGCAAAGGTTTTCACCGCATTGGCTTTCAGTTGGTCATTGCCGTGGAAGGCTTTGTCCAGGCAGATAAACTGCTGGGGAGCCAGGTCCAGCACCGCGTCGATCACGGCCTGGTCAATGGTGTTCTCCAAATGGACCAGCAGCGTTCGCTCGGCAATGGCATAGACCGGTTGGCCCGCCACCTCGATTATTTCCACCGTCTCGGTGGGCATGATGCCGGCTTTGAGCAGCAGCTCGTAGAGTAAATCTTCCCGCGAGGCGTTGGGGTCGATATGATCGACGTTCAGCTCCATTTGCTGGATCAGGGTTTCGTCGGGAATATCCGTGGCGGGTGCTTGCCAGTGTTTGAAGTTGCTTTGGTCAAGTTTTAGGACTTTGAATCCAAAATCCATATTTTGGTTATTCTCCAAGTCCAAGCGACTTTCAGCATCAGTACGGATTTTGACGCCTGCACGGCGGATACGCTCCTTAGCTATGTCAGCTATTGTACTGAAGCCATTTTTCTTGGCTTCGCTTTCCTCACTAGTTTTTTCTGGCAATTGAACTTGGATAAAGCGAATACGATTCCCGCTCATATTTGAGAGGTAAACCGCTTCAGCCATGGGGCTCGCGCCGGCGAAGAAATCTAAAACAATCTCATTTTCGCAGTTTGCTATATGAATGCAGCGTTGTAGAAGAGTTACCGGCTTGGGTGTGTCGAATATTGACTTGCCGTCAAAAAGCGACATTAGCTCCCTTTTAGCACTATCCGTTGTGCCAACCTCTTCCGCGGTCCATAGAGTATGAGGGATTAGTCCGCTCTCTCCCTCAGAGAGAAAAACTTTTTGACGGGGTACATTTGAACCATCGGCACCAAACCAAATACGGTTGTCTTTGATTAGCGTCAATAGCTTCTTTTCGGTGAATCTCCAACAATTGCCGGAAGGAGGATCAATCCTCCTTCCGCCTGGAGTTTGAATTGTATAGAACTGCGATTTAGTACCGTGGCCGGCTTGAGCTGTAATGGCAACGGATTGCCATGCCCCCCTGGGATCATTGTCAGGATTAGAATATCTCGCTCTTGCTTCCTCGGTTAGAGGTAATAAATTTCGAGTTTCTCCAAATAACTCTACATTTTTTGTAAAGCACAATAAGTGATCGTGGTTAACCGAAAATACTTTCCTATTTTCTCGACTTCTTCGTTTTTCCCAAACGAATGACGTAACGAAATTCTCCTCCCCGAAAATCTCATCACACATCCGCCGCAGATTCTCCACCTCATTATCGTCAATGGAAATAAAAATCACCCCGTCTTCCCGCAACAGGTTGCGAGCCAGATACAGGCGCGGGTACATCATATTGAGCCACTTGGTATGAAAGCGGCCCTCGTTGGCGGTGTTGGTGGAGAAGGTGCGGCCCTCGCTGTCCTTCAGGCCAGCGTATTGCAGGTAGGTGTCCAGGCTTTCGCTGAAGTTGTCCGGGTAGATGAATTCCTTGCCGGTGTTGTAGGGCGGGTCGATGTAAATCATCTTCACCTTGCCGTAGTAGCTCTTTTGCAGCAACTTGAGCACTTCCAGGTTGTCGCCTTCAATGAACAGATTTTCGGTGGTGTCGAAGTCCACCGACTCCTCCCGGCAGGGCTTCAGGGTGGCGCGGCTGGGCGCCTGAATAAGCCGCAGGCAGTCGCGCTTGCCGGGCCAATCCATGCCATAGCGCTCGCGGCGGTTGTCATAGATTTCGCTGAAGCTTCCCAACTCGGCTTTCAGGCGCTCAAAGTCGATGGTTTCCACCAACTCACCATTGTCGTTGCGGGTTTCAGCAAACACGCCGGGGAAGAGCTGTTTCAGTTCTTTTTTACGCTGCTCACTGATGTTAAGTGAGTCGCCATTCATTTGCGTGGAGACTATGTTCTCGCTGGAGGACATGGGTGTTCCTTTGGTTCTGTGTTTATTTGATTCAATGTTTATTCGGTTGCTGTATCGGTAAGGACCTTGAGCGCCGGATCGTCAGACCTGCCTGTTGGGATAATCCGCCGCCGCCCAAAAAGAGCGTTTGCGCCAGTGTTGCTGTTGAAGCTGCTGAATGAATGCCTGAGCGTTGTCCAACCCGCGATAATCCGAAATGAGTTTGTCCAGTTTCAGCAGCTTACGGAAATAGCGGGCGGCATGGCGATAGGCCTTGGTGTAGCCGCGATCAAGAATGTCCGCCAGGAGCGCACGGTAGCAAATAATGGCGGCCAGCGTCTGTTGCGCCTGCTCGAATTGTTCCGCCCAGGGCGTGAGGTGGCCGTAGTAGAGGCCGTCGGCAGAGGCGGGGTGAGTGACCAAATAGTTGCCTGCGGCCCTGGCATTTTCCACATGCAGCAAGAGATCGACAATTTCCGCCGGGCGTTGCCCTTGCGCTGGCCACTGTGCGGCCAGTTTTTCGACATGGGCGGCGATGGCGGGTCTCTCGGCGGCGCTGGCATTTTCCCAATAGGGGTCCAGCGTGTTCAGGCAGGGCGTCTGTTCAAAATCGTCTTTCAGGGTTAGTTTCAGTTCCCCGGTTTTGCCCTGGGCCGTCAGCAACCGCCGCTTGAGTTCGCGATGTTGATACTGGTACCGGGGCTCTTCCCAGCCAGGTTGAGCCAACCAGTGTTCGACGCGGGCGTAATCCCGGATGCCAAACGCAAACTCCGCCAACCGCGCCATTTGCAGCGGGTTGGGGTTGGGGCTGGTCAGCAGGGTTGCCTGTTCGTACAGTTTCATATTGCCAAGCGCTGTGGCCACCGAACCCAAACCAATGCAGGCATGGCTGGCGGCGTGGTTGTAGGCGTGCCCGGCACGGGTTTGCGCATTCAGGGCCTGCCGTGCCTGCTGCTCGAAATCCCGGGCAACTTGTCTCAACTCATGCTCCGAGAGCAGCTTCCCGCTGTGGGCAATGATGTTGTCCAGGCAGCCGTAGTCGTTGTGATCAAAATAATAGCGCAGCTTTTCCACCCAATTTATGTGTTCCGGCTGCTTTGCGCGCACTTCGGTGGCAATGTCCAGCCATTGGTCAACGGCTTCGCGAAAGACGTCGCCCACACTGCCACTGGAATCATCCACACGGTTCATGACCGGCTCAACCAACAGCAGAAACTGGTCCATGAGATCCAGCGCCTTTGCCGGGTCTGGTTCACGCTGCAGGGTATTGATGTCCGTTAGCAGGCTGTCCAGGCGACGGGCAAAGCTGAAGCTGGCATTGTAGTCAATAAACTCGTCCGTTCTGGCAATTTGTTGCAACCGCTTCTTTAAACTGGCGTTCACGCCGTCATCTCCCTTGGGCCGGTCAATAGCGTTTTCCACGTAAACTTCAATGATTTCATCAATGTCCTGATAAATGCCATGGATTTGCCTCAGCAGGCGAATCATCGCCAGACGGCTAAGTTTCTGGAGATTATCTTCGAGGGTCATCATCGGGGTTACTTCCCGCTCTCTTTATTTGCCGCGAACAGGGTCAGCAGGAGTTCGTTATCATTAATCAGCCGGTACTCCGGCTCCTTGCCGCTCAGGGCTCTGCTGCTTTCAATAATGCGGGGCACGCCTTCACCGCGCCTCTCAATTAACGCCTGACGGCCGGCTTCCTCGCGGGCGTTGTAATAGCGGCTGAGCAGATTGACGATGGTTTCATTGCGGGTAACGGTATTTTCCATGAGGCCGTCCAGCGTGAGGCTGTTGGGCAGGGCGCCGGGGCTGAAAAGCTCCAACCGGTCGGCGAACATGTGCAGCCGGATACGGCGGCCGGTCATGGAGTAATCGCGGTGGGCAACGGCATTGACAATCGCTTCGAATACCGCGCCCAGGTCGTATTGGGGAATGTCCCTGCGGCCGATGGTTTT
Source organism: uncultured Cellvibrionaceae bacterium (assembly GCA_964515945.1). GTDB lineage: Bacteria > Pseudomonadota > Gammaproteobacteria > Pseudomonadales > Cellvibrionaceae > CAYQQJ01. Next base: position 11,246 of record CAZEWY010000029.1, on the reverse strand, counting down.
CACGGCGGCTATGCGCATGTTTTTTCGCACGAATTCCAGGGCACCATTTATTTGCTGGTCCAGTGGACCGGTGAAATCGACGGCATCCAGTTGGTCATTGGCGTCAGGCTCCAGGCCGCTGTAGCACACACACTGGACGTAGGCGTTGCTTAGCCACTGGGTTGGGTTTTGCGTGAGCAGCAAGGCGCCGCTGACCGAAAGGCCCACGTCGCCATCGTCACTGGCGCTCAGGTGCAGTTTACGCAGTTGCTCCTGCTCGGAGGTGTCCTTGCGCAGGAAGCGCTGTACCAGAGTTTTGTCGATATCCGCGAGTGCAGTGCCCGGCACCAGGGTTTCATCAAAGCGAATCAGGCGGGACTGGCTGCGTTGCTGAAACAGCCGCGCGAGCACCTCCGGTTTCATTTCCTGTTTGGTGGAGCCCACTCGTTGATAATAACGCCCACTACTGGCATGCACCATGATACTGCGGGGGATTTCCACGTAGATGACGGTTTTTAAATTGCCGTGACGATCCGGCAATTGCAGCAGGCGGGTATCCAGTTTTACCGGCGGCTGGATCTGTTGCTGACTGATGTTAACCACCCATTCTTCCGCAAGCGCTACTTTATCGTCCTCAATGCCAAGTACAGTGCGGGTTTTGTCTTCCACGCCAAGCGCAATACGGCCACCCTGGCCATTGGCAAAGGCGGCGATCTCATGAGCCATTTTGTCTTTGTTCGGGCTGACGGGGCGATTGCCTTCAAAGGTAATGGCCTTGAATTCGATACTGGAGTCCTCTCCCAGCCGAATGTGAAACAGCAACTCTTTGGTGAGTTTTTCTCTGTCCAAGTGTTTCTCCAGCTATTAGCGGTTCAGTGTTAGCGATTGAGGGTCCAGCGGATACTGAAAAGCGTTTCGACCTGCGTTTCCAGTTCAAGCTTCGCACTGATGTCGTCGAGCAAATCGTCTTCTTCCTGCTCAATCTTTTTGATGGCTTCGCGGTACTCGCTGAGCGCGTCGTCGCGCTTGTGCTCCAGCTTACGCAGCTCCTTTTTGGCCTGGACCTTTTCCGCCGTGGAGGCGAGCTGTCGAGCCTCTCTTTTAAGAGCCTTTATCTCTGCATCCAGCTCTTCCACCGTAACAAAAAGCGTTTGACGCCGGTCTTCAGCCCAACGCTCCAGTTTATTATTTTCCTGCTCGAAATAACTTTCCAGCTGCTCTTCCGTTTCAATTTTTTTGGCTGCAACGGCCTCTTTTAATAACGGCTCAAGCGACGAGGCATCCATGGCAACAGGCTCCTGGACGACTTTGGCTGGAACAAACAGCAGATGCTCGGCATCCTCCTGGGCTAACGCGGTGCCTGCTTCGCTTTTCGCCAGTACCAGCACGTGGTTTTCCTGCGTTTTCGCGTACTTGAACGTCAACTTGACGGCTCGCAGAACGCCACTTTGGCCTATCAGCGGTCGCAGGGCCGCGAATTGCCCGCCTTCCAGTGCACCATAGCTGAATTGCAGATGCGCGGACTGCAAATGACGGCCTTTGGCTTTACGCACCAGGTCCCACGCCAAATAGTGTTCCGTGGCCTGAAGGCGGAAAAACTCGGAGTCGTGCTCCTGTGCCAGCGCCCAGCGCAGATCGTAACGCTGCCCATTATAGAAAAAGTGATTGCGATTGAATTCCGCCGTCGGCAATTCCGCCTTGGCCAGGTCCAGCAACACCTGCTCATAGCTGTCGAGAAAGTCCTGGCTGCGGTCTCGAGTATTCTTGAGAGCGGCAACAACATCCCGGTCGAAATTGCTTAATAAATGTTGACGAGCGGCTTCCTCTCTAACCTGTAGCACCTCCTCCATGTCTTTTTGCAGGATGTTGAATTGCTCTTCTATATCCTCGTCTGTTCGGCACTTCTGATAGATCTCGTAAATACGCTTCTCGATATCTATTGAGCCCTCGATAGCGCCAAGTATTTCGTCGGATGCGCCGAATATACCTTCAAATAGTTTTAGTTTCTCACTCAATAGCTGGAATACGCGCTGATCCGCCGGATTCTTACGATTGACGAAGTTAACCACCACCACGTCGTTCTTTTGGCCATAGCGGTGCACCCTACCGATGCGCTGTTCCACCTTCTGCGGGTTCCAGGGCAAGTCGTAGTTGATGAGCACCGAGCAAAACTGCAGGTTGATACCCTCACCGCCGGCTTCCGTGGAAATCAGTATATCAGCGGCATCACTCTTGAAATGTTCAACCAAGGCGGCTTTCATGTCCGCCGTGCGGGATCCACTGATACGCGCGCTGCCTTGGTGCCGCCGCAGCCACTCTTGATAGATTTGCTTGGAGCGTGGGTCGTTGTTGCTGCCGTTCAGCAAGACCGTTCGGCCCTCGTAGCCCTTGTTTTGCAGCAGTTCATCCAGGTATTGCTGAGTGCGACACGATTCGGTGAATACTACGGCTTTACGCTGCCCGCCTAATTCGACGGTGGTATCCAGCGCGTTTTTCAGCACCACCAGCAGAGCGTCACCTTTTGCATTTCGCGTAATACTTGCGGCGAGTTTTTGGTACTCGCTTAGCTGGGCAATTTCCTCCGTGAGCTTGGTTTGTTTTGCCCCCTTCTCCTGAGCCACGTCTTGATCAAAAGTATCCAGCCAGTCATCGGCCTCTTCCAGGTCAGAGATTGCGCTCTCGTCCAGGAGCTGCTGATCCTTGAGGCGCTCAATCATGCCTTTCAAGGTATCCGCCACCGCAAACGATGATGACGCGAGTATCTTGCGGATGCCAATGCTGACCAAGTGCCGCGCTTGGTATGAAATAGCCTGCAAATCCGGCTGTTGCAGATATTCGGAAAGCTTTTTGTACAGTTCCCACTCTTCCTCTCTGGGCGTAAAATCCTGAGTCAGGGAGTAACGGTTCGTAAAGTTGATTCCCCCTTCTTTTTGTACCTGCTTGCGGAGAGTTCTATGGCACAGAGGCTTAATTCGCTGCTTAAGGTCTTCGAGCGCTTGCTTGTTTTTCTGGCGGTTTACGTAAAGCGTTTTGAAAGATTTGGCATCACCGAAGTAGTGCTCGTCAATAACCGTCGCCAGTCCGTAAAGCTCCAAAAGATGGTTTTGTAGCGGCGTGGCAGAGAGCAAGACTCTCGACTCTGCATGACGAGTAGCCTTCACCACGGCCTTTGAGCGCACGCTGCCTTTGCTTTGGTAGATATTCCTCAGCCTGTGGGCCTCGTCGAATACGACCAGGTGCCAATCAATCTGTCTTACGAGATCTTTCTGTGCCGCTATGAATTCATAGGAGCAAATAACAATACGTTCGTCTTGGGCGAAGGGATTGGGCCGTCCGTCCTGCTTTTGTTCCTTCGCCACCTTGCTGTCAATGATGATGGACGGCAACTCGAACTTGTCGGAAAGCTCCTGGTTCCACTGTTTTCTCAAAGACGCGGGGGTAACGAGCAGGATATTTTTTTTGCCTTCCGCCCACTTCTGGGCAATCACCAGGCTGGCTTCGATGGTTTTACCCAAGCCCACTTCATCCGCGAGCAATACGCCTTTGGCCAGAGGAGACTTTAAGGCAAAGCAGGCCGCTTCTACCTGATGGGGATTCATGTCCACGCGGGCAGACGCCATGGTTTGCGATACCCGGTTTTCGATGCGCCCGCTTCGGGTAAGCCAGTGGGCGAAGTATGCGCTTTGGTGCGGGGTAAACATGGTTATTCCTGCCCCGCTTTTTGATGAGACTGTTCAGAATCCAGCCAGCGATCAATGGCTGTCTTGCCAAAGCGCCATTGCTTGCCCAGCTTTTGGCCGGGCACGCGCCCTTCCTGCACCAGTTTGTACAAAGTGGATTTGGGAATTTTCAGGTAAACCGCCAATTCCTCTAGGGTCAGGACTTGATTGCCGGCAAGATTAGACACTGGTTTTTAGCCGTATTTGATGGATTTTAGTCAGTATTCATCAATATAGAGCAAAGAGCAAGTATTCATGTCAGCGGGTACGGAAAGCTTCTGTTTGGTCCGTTGCTATGTCGTTATTTTCTTGCACCACTACTTCCGTTTTCTGTATTCAAAGATGAATTCTAGCGAAGACGGCGCGGTGGTGATAGCGGGTTGTCGGGTTAGCCGCAAAACGGCGTAACCCGACGGCCAACCAGAACCTATACGGCAATAATCTATACAGCAATGGAATCGTAAACAACAACTTCGCGCCAGAGGTGGGAGCAGTCTTCCACGAATTTCAGGTGAATGGGGTGTTTCTGGTAAATGTTCTGGCCTTCAACATCATCGAACAGCAGCAGTTCCGATACCTGATAGCTGTTGTTGACCACGTCGCGTTTTTCAGTGGACGCGGGAACGCCGACGTGGATAGCACGTACAGTTTCTATGGCTTCTAGAGTTTTGAGGCCCTTGATCAGCGCCTTGCGGTCCGCTTCGGATTCCGGATTTTTCAGCCAGAAAAAGACCTTGTGAACCAGCGGGAACAGCTCCGCCGATGTTTTTTCGCAGTTTTCGGCTGATGCGGTTGCCGGTACCATTCCCGGCACTATTCCCGGTACCATGGCGGCGGTCCCGAGAGTGGCCGCACCGGCCAGAAACTTCCGGCGACTTGACTGCTTCATAAACATTCTCCTGATTGTAATCGTCAACCTTAAAAGCTGATGGTACCACCAGAACGCGACTTAATGTAAATTTGACTATTATATGGTTGAACGAAAGTGATCGGACCTAATGTGTTCGAACCTGAAACCGGTGTGTCGCCAACGCTTGACCCGACACATTTTTATTGCGATTGTTCTTCCAATAAACAGGTGCCTGCCCGCCAACAGGCCATTACGCAAGGAATCGTGCCCCCATGCTGATTATTCCCATCCAGAACAAGCCGGACTGGTCCAGGCCGCCGCTTATTACCATTGGCTTGATTCTGATCAATCTGCTGGTGTTTTTGCTTTATCAGGGCAACGATGACGAGATTGTCGCGCGTGCGGCCGGTATTTATCATGACCACCAGCTGCTTCAAGTGGAACGCAGTCATTACCTTGACTACCTGAAAGCCCAGCGTCCCGATGAGGGCGCCGCGCTGGAGCAGCCGGAAGAAATTGCCGATGAATACCTGTTCTGGTCCATCTTCTATGACCGCGGCTTCGACAGATATCTGGCGGGGCTTTGGCAGGACGAAGCCATAGCGGCCAGTGATGAAACCCGCGCGTGGCAGGAAGCCCGGCAGGAGTTTGAGCAGCAGCGCAATCGCATCAGCAGTATTGCAGGTGGCCTGACGCCGACCGATCCCGAGCTGTTTACCTTTGTGACAAGCCTTTTCCTGCACGGTGGCTGGGATCATCTGGTGGGCAATATGGTCTTCCTGTTCCTGTTCGGTTTCACTCTGGAAACCGTCTTGCGCGCCCACATTTATCTGTCCATCTACCTTATCAGCGGTATTGCCGCGGACCTGCTGTTCATGGCCCTCAATCCCGATGCATGGGGTCCGCTGATCGGCGCTTCCGGGGCTATATCCGGATTGATGGGCATGTACCTGTCGCTCTATCGGCTACGGAAAATCCGCTTTTTCTATACGCTGTTTTTCTATTTCGGCGAATTCCGTGCGCCGGCCCTGCTGATTCTCCCATTGTGGTTGGCCAAGGAGCTGTATGGCCAGTTTTTCGTGGAATCCAACACCGCCTACTGGGCGCATATTGGTGGACTCCTGGCGGGGGCCGGGCTGATGCTGCTGGCCCAAAAGAGCCTGGCCCGGTTTTCAGACACCGAGGAGGTCAAGGCCCAGGAAGACGAAGTCGCCCAGGCATTGAAGAAGGTTCAGCTGGCCCGGACACAGCTGGACTACGACAAGGCGCGGATGCTGTGCCGACGACTGTGCCAGCAGTTTCCCGCCGATCCTCGCCCCTGGCGCATGCTGTTCGATTTGCACAAGAACCAGCCGGAGCAGAAAGCATTCCACGAAGCGGCCTTCGCCCTGTTAAAGCAGTTCACTGCCGATGAATCGCCCTTCGCCGCCTGGCACCCACACGTGAAAAGTGTCATTGAGGAATATCGTGGCATTGCTCCGCAAACACCGGCCATGACCGGTAATCTGTGCCTGATGCTGGCCCGGAAGTGCTGGCGTGGCGGTAACCGAGCCGAATGCGAGGGCTTGATGGAACAGGCCCGTCACAAGAAGGCCAACCCCGAGGCAATGCTCAAATTCCTGAACCACATGTCTGATTTCTATCGCAATCGGCAGCAGACCGCCAAGGTCAAGCAGATGGACAACCTGATCAATCAGTTGCGGATGGCGGCTAACCCGCCGCCTGGTGCTGGCTGACCATGGATTGCAGAGCCTCGAATTGCGGCGTTTGCGGGCAGTTTGGATACTTTTTCAGCACAAAATTGATCACGGACAAAGCCTTGGCATCATCATTAAGGTATTCAAACAGAATATTCGCCACCAGCAGATAGGCTTCGGGTAACAGCGGGTCCCGCCCGTGGGTTTTGTGCATGTTCCTGAAGAGTTTCACCACGGCCCTGTGTTTGCCCTGCAATTGCATCAGCCGCGCAATCTCGAGGGCAGCCTCGGTATCGGCCAGTTTAAACTCGGGGATCCGGCTCTGGGTGTCCAATACAACCTGCACCGCCTTGCTGAGGCTATTGCGCTGCTTGCAGATGCCGGCGAAGTAGTCGCAATGATTAACGAGCGCCTCCTCGTCATTCAACAACATCAGCAACTTGTGATACCGCAGGTGCAGGTCGATGTCATCGCGCACGGTGTCCATTGCCCGGCGCAGGCAGTCCCGGGCCTTCTCATATTCGGCATCCATGATGAATACTGTCGACTCTCCCAGTGCCCGCAGCTTTTCAAGGTCCTGCTCAGCGAGTTCCTCGTCGTCATCACCATCGGATTCAAAGCCGAGTTCACTCTGGTATTCGAACAGCACGTAGCCGAGCATGGCGTAAAGCACGAAGGTAAAGTAAACCATTGTGCTAATCAGTATGGGGGCAATGGCGGACGGAGGCAGTACCGCCACCATCCAGCCGAAAACATAGAGAGGCCCGGCGGAAATCACCTGGACACAGAACCACAGCAACAGATAGGGCCACCCCACCGAAAGCATCAGGGAGCCGAGCGCGAGCGGGTTGAGTGCGCGGCCCACGGACTTCTCCACCGCCAGCAGCATGATACTGGCGGGAAGAGCCAGGGTCAGGAAGCCGCCCACCAGGACTCCAAGCAGCTCACTCACATAGGTCGCCGCACCGGTAATGCTCCCGATCAGGAAAAATAGCGCTATCTGGCGCAGGAACAGATGATCCTCATCACCGCTGATGACCGCCGTCATCACCGGTGGCGTGATGCGACCGCTGCCGCGTTGCTCAATAATGGCAAAACTGTATTTCACCACCACGGCCGCGGCAAAAAGGCCCAGAAATATCGTCAGCAGGTTGCGGCCGAAGAACATGCTCAGCGCCGCCACCAGCACGATAACCATCAGGCTGTTAAAGTGCAGGGGGTAGGCAAAAAAGTGGGGCAGCATCTGCCAGAAGGGTTTGGCCCCTGTCGCGCTGCCGAGGAATTTCAAGTCGCCATTGCAACGAATGCAGGCGGGCTTGGGCCGTCCCCGCTGGCGGTTGCGGCCTGCGGGAATGCATTTTTCACTGTACTGGGTCCCGCAGTAATTACAGATCCAGCTGGCGGGAACCTCGGGAAAGAAATGACACTCCAGTTTTGCCATGTGTACTCCTTGAACTAACACCTCGAACTAAACGCCTCCGGCAGGGAGGGTCTTGCGGTATTTTATGATTAATTATCATTCGGTTGAGTAAAAGGATATCACGACAGGTTTCGGAGAATCCACGAATGGTTTAGGCTTGCGGCAGGAAATTGGCAAAGCGTAAAGGCATAATGATGAAAAGAATAACAACAGGATATTGCGCGCTTGCGCTGCTGACATTTTTGATGGGTTGCGAGCAATCACATATCGAACCCGTCAAGCCGGCGGCTTTCAAGCAGTCCACTGTGACCAGGACTACTCGGCCGAATTGCGTACTTGACGTTGGTCCAGGGAAGATCAAAAAGTGCCGACCAGAATTGGATGCGGAGACTATCGGTATTTCGGGTCAATTACAGATTGATGGCATTCGCCCTGATCGTAATTGGGCCCCCATGGTGGCATTGGAGCTATCGTCAGAAAACAGGCTGGAGACATTCAGAATCACCTTCAGCATAAAAGAGTACAAGCAGGATGCGAACGGCAAGGCGCTGGTGAAGGAAACACCCTTTACCGGCGAAGCGACGCGCTGGACCGGTAAGACACAAAACTGGTCTCACAAGCTGCCTGCGGAAATTCTGCCCGCCACACCCTTTGATTTTATGTTGAACTGGAACAGTGATGGGTCCGTCACCATTATGTTGGGATCGCGCTTCTGGAAAACAGCACCGCTCGGTTTCGATGTGCATACACTTGCCGTGACGGGTTCCGGTGTTATGGTATCGACCTCCGATTTGAGCGTTTTGCAATAGCGCACCTTCTTTGGTGCATTACTGCCTCCATTGTTTTCAGGAGCGGTATTCACCGAATGTTTTCACACACCGTTTTCACTTTTAGAACTGACTTCTCAAAAGAGGGTCAAAACAATTGACAGCGCTGTCAAACTATGGAAGGCTGCGGCAATAATCAAAATAGGAAACGCTATTAGCGTGTACTGACGGACATCTCGCCATCGAAGCGATTGGTACTGAAAATAATAAAGGAAGCTCCAACGCCAGTTGGACTCGCTCCAAACGAATTCTTGGCGCCTTGCGGCGCGGACTTACTCAACACAGTTGCTAGGGCCGGTTAACAGGTTAGAAGTATCGTCAATAACTCACTGTACCCTCATTCCCGAGGGCGCACAGACATTCGAGGATAAAGTTATGACATTCAATAATAATAAGCACATTAAATTGTTATGCAGTACGTTGTTTGCAGGGAGTGCCTTTTTTATGGCGCATTCCGCGGACGCCTACGACTGTTCAAGTCTCCCCGATTATGTTGATGGCGCCAGCTATGCCACCAATGCTCAAGTGACAAATGTCGGCAATGCCTACGTCTGCACGGTAGGCGGCTGGTGTACTGTAGGTGGTCCTTACGAGCCCGGTGTAGGCTGGGCCTGGACTAATGCCTGGAGTCTTTTGGGCGCATGTGATGGCGGCGGCAGTAGTTCAAGTTCCAGTTCGTCAAGTTCCAGCAGCAGTTCAAGTTCATCCAGCAGTTCCAGCTCCAGTTCGTCGAGCAGCAGTTCCAGCTCATCAAGCAGTACTTCTGGCGGCGGTGGTTCCTGTGCCGGCCTGCCTACCTGGAATGCCTCTTCCGTCTACAATGGCGGCGATCAGGTTGGCTACAATGGCGTCAAGTATGAAGCTCAGTGGTGGACCCAGGGGGAGAACCCCGAAGCTTCCGGCCCTTGGGGCGTTTGGGATAATCTGGGCGCCTGCGATGGTGGCAGCTCAAGCAGCTCTTCCTCAAGTTCCAGCAGCAGTTCTTCCTCCAGCAGTTCCAGCTCTGGCGGAGCCGACTGTGGCACCCAATGGTATGCGGCCAATCTCACTCATTATGAATCCTATCCCGACCCGGGTAGCGATGAGTGCGTCAAATACAACGGCTGCCAGTGGGCCGGACAGTTCTATGGGCTGGACGGCGTTCAGCCGGAATCCTGGGTAGCGTCGAACAATATTATTGCCGTCCACCTGCAGGACTGGGACTGGTTGGGGATGGAGACGCTCAATCTGCGCCAGGGTGACTTGGCCATTACCGGCACCGTCTACGATGCCTGTGCAGATTCCGACTGCGATGGCTGCTGTACGCAAAACCTCGGCGGCGATGGCTACCTTATCGACCTTGAAAAATACACCATGCAGCGGTTCGGATCCGGGTCGGGCATAGTGGAATTCCAGGTCTGTAACTAAGGAATCGCTGGTCAAACCCTGTGGCTCGTTATGTGAAGCCGTTAGAAGTCGGTTGCCAGGATATTTATTCGCCTGGCAACTGTCATACGGATTCACGCGGGAGATCAGGGCAATGCACAAGGATCACAACTCGAAAAGTCATGGCACAAGGTTAATATTCCAGTGGTTAGGCACTCACACGGGAATGACCCTGCTGGTTCTGGCGCTGATATGCGCTGCCGTTCTGGGATTTGTCGAGTTGGCGGACGAGGTCATGGAGGGCGATACCCGGCAGCTCGACCGCGCCCTGCTGCTGGCGTTGCGCAACCCGCAGGATTGGGCGGACCCGCTTGGCCCGCACTGGGTTGAGGAACTGGGTCGGGACCTGACGGCCTTGGGCGGCATCGGCATGCTCACCCTCTTCACGCTCAGCATCCTGGGATTTTTGTTGCTGCGCCGGCAATTCCATGCCTGTCTGTATCTCGCCCTATCCGTTGGCGGCGGCGTTCTGGTCAGCTCACTGCTGAAAATGCTGTTTTCCCGGCCGCGCCCGGACCTGGTTGCCCATGGTGCCTATGTCTATACCACCAGCTTTCCCAGCGGTCACAGCATGATGTCGACGGCCACCTTCTTTACACTGGCGGCGCTTCTGGCCAGCCTGGAATCCCGCTTGCGGATTCGCATCTATCTGCTGGGCATCGCGGGTTTGTTTTCACTGCTGGTGGGCCTGAGCCGGATTTACCTGGGTGTCCACTGGCCCACCGACGTCCTCGCCGGCTGGGCGGCCGGCATCGCCTGGGCACTGCTGTGCTGGCTGATTGCCCAGCAGTTGCAGCGGCGGCGTTTTATTGAGGGGCCTACTTAAAAGATAGGGAAAAGGGAAAAGGGAAAAGAATATGGGGCTTGAATAGTCCCGTAGGGTGGACAAGCCTTGGCGTCATCCGCCGAACTGGCGGACGGGGACAGCGCCCACCTTTTACCCAATTGCTTTGTCGGAAGGCGCTGCGCTTTTCCAACGTACAGTCAAAATGAGCGACACCCGATATCCTTTTCCCTTTTCCCTATTTTTACCTAACAGGCTGTTGAAATTCCCCTGCATGGGTACCGGCTTTGGTAAAATAGCGGGACGATAAACATATGGATAGTAACCCATCATGCGCGGCGCCGACATTACCCAAGAAGCTTTGTTTACGACAGTACATTTGGAATCTTTCGTCCCAAGGAAGCACCCACTGAGAGCTATTCGAAGCCTCTTCAATGAAGCGCTGAAACGAATCGATTGGCTTCTCGACTCAGCGTATTGTGATTACGGGCGGGAGTCAATTGCACCGGAACGCCTTCTGAGAGCGCAATTGCTGCAAGTGCTGT
>CAZEWY010000028.1:0-26566 GCA_964515945.1 uncultured Cellvibrionaceae bacterium | reverse complement strand
AGCGTCAATCCTTCAGATTGGCGCGCGAATCCCCTTTAGAGGTCCCATAATTTGCTACCTTATGGGACCTTTTCAATAGACATGGAAGACGTATTTTGAAATCAGAATTGGCGCTGTGCTACTACCCTACCAATGTGGCCCTTGTTGATGATAACGAGGGCTTCCTAAGTAATCTCCAACAACTATTGAAGATGAAAATCCCAAAGCTCAAGTGCGCCACCTTCAGCAATCCTCATGCTGCGCTTAAGTTTACAAATGACCTTCATAACAGGAAACCCAGAGCATTCCCCCGACCCGCCCAAATTCGTCGTAGCGCGGAGAACTCCCTATTGGAGAGGCTCAGTCAATTTAGCGGATTGCGAAGTGAAAAATCAAAGACTGACGAAATTTCAGTGGTTGTTGTAGATCTGGATATGCCAGGAATAAACGGGCTGGAATTTTGTCGAAAATTGCAAAATCCGAATATCAAAAAAATATTGCTTACCGGGATGTCAGCGGATCAGGAAGTTATTCAGGCGTTCAATGACAAGGAGATACATTATTACCTGAAAAAATCCGACGATAACATGGGAGCAATCCTTGAATCAGCCATAAAGCGATTACAGCGGCAATACTTCATGGATATTACAGTGGATCTTAAATTTGAGGCAGTCAATAATTTTGCGCCTTTATTCTCTGATCCCGTATTCGCGGATTATTTTGAAGAATTGTGCGAATCCGTGGGAGTATGCGAGTATTACTTTCAAACGAAGCCTTCTCGGTACAAACTCACGCTAGGCGATGGAAAACAATGCTACTTGCTGGTCTATACGGACGACGAAATACAGTATCAACTTGGAGCTCTTTATGACGGGAATGCCCCCTTGACATTGATCCGAAAAGTCGAATCGCGCACGCACGTTCCATATTTTGCGACAGCGGATGGCTCTTATACCCCTGATATCATCCATGCCGATAGATGCCTATACCAGGCCAATCTGGTGCAGGGCGACAAGGACTATTATTGTGCAATAGCAGGCGATATCAATACAGGTAATACGAGCTATATTCTCCCATCAACTCCAACCGGCCTTACGCTCCACTGAGGCATTTTTAAAATGCAGAGTGAATTTAGTGTATACATCAATCTCTGATTTACAGGTTATGCTACCACCAAATTTTTTCATGGTTCTCTTGCAAAAGGCCAATCCAACGCCTGCATTTCGGCTTTTTGATTTGGTGGTAAACCAATTGTCAAAAATATGTGGCTGCAGGTCGGGGCTTATTCCCATACCGGTATCTATCACATCAATAGTGTGTTGATTAACAATTATTTTAATGTAACCGCTTCCTTTTTCATTTATTGAGTAGAGCGCATTTTTAATAAGATTATTAAGAACATGGTTCAAGCGCCACTCTGCTGCGAGTATATCAAAGTCATGGACGACCTCTACTGATATCACTTTTTGATCTGAAGATTTATAAGGGTAGTTAATTACAACATTATCAACACAATTTCCGGCGGAGAACAATCTATAGTCTGCATTCTCTTCCCCTGCACCAGAATCATCCGCCCTCATCAGGGCTAACAACATATCGATTTCCTTATTTGATCTCCTAGCTTCGTCTCCAATTTTTGAGCCGATTTTACCTAACGCCTGCAAATCGTTATCATCCAGAGGTGTTTCCATCAGCTTATACTGCTTGGCCAAGCGGTACGCTTTAACAAGGTCTGGCATCGTCGCTGTCAAAATATTTGCCTGGAGCCCCATTGATGCCAGAGGTGTTCGAAGCTCGTGCGCGATACTTGCCGCCAAAATCATTGGCCCATCCATCGCGTGGTATTTTATTGTGGCTCCGGCGAAAATAGCTAACGAAACCGCCACAAATACCACGCCCAACGGATAAACTTCCACACCGTAATTACATGCATAGTCCATTGCCGCAAACAAATAAACGAGTACAGCAAAATTGCAAAATTTCAATTTTTCTCTTTCACCGGCTTGTACCAGTTTTTGCTTTCTATAGGTTGTATATAAGGCTCGAGAAACAACTGTAATGGTATGAAAAACGTGAACGAAATGCAGACTGCCGGCTTTTGGATAAAACCCCCAGAAATACTCGTAATACCCATCCACGATAAGATCCGTGAAAAGCATTACAACACTCAAGATAGCTGAGACGCAATAGGATAACCCGACCCACGTCATTTCGCTTCTGTACCGACTGGCTTCCACCAGGAAATGATAGATCGCCGAGGGAAGAAACAGGATCAGCAACCAGCCTATTCGTATCAAATAGACCGCCACCTCGGGATCCTCGGTCTGGAATAAAACCGCCCAAGTGAACTGCCAGAAAAATGTAGCGACGCACAACAGAAGAAAACTTGTGGTTATGCGATTGATTCCTTTCGCCGCAACCACAAGTATTCCATAAAGCAGAAATATAACGGAGATTACCCCCGGTAAAACCGAATACATAAAATAATTAACCCCAGGCGCAATCAAATATATCTATTTGATTTGTCATCCGAAAAACGTCAAGACATCTGCTGCTAACCTTCTATTTATCCAGATCCAAGTAGGTTCTTATTGTGCCTTGGAAGAATCCTTACCGCAGGAGCTGTCTCCTATGTCTTCCCAAGCATCGGTTTTCCCGGGTGTTTCTCCCACAGTCCACCACTTGGCGCGCCAGCGGCGTTTCTTGTAGTTAACCTCATCACCGGCGATATAGACCAGATTCTTTTCCCAAGGCAACTCAACGCGACTGAGCAGTTGCCAGGGTGCACCGCTGGATAGTGGGCGGCTGCCGTGGTTCCATTCGTAGGCCTGCCACACCAGGTTCCGGAATGTGACTCGGTCGCCCTTCTCATAGGACGTGCCGGCATTCCAGTTCGGGTAATTGCGGGCATTTATGTCCTTTAGCCTGCATTGGTCAATATAATCGGGAATCGTAATGGTGCAGCAATGCTGTACGCTTACCTCGCTCTTCTCATCGACTATCACGGCGCTTACGATGTAAATGCCTGGGGCCAGCGCGAATGTATCCCAGATGAACTGGTCACCTTCACCGTCGGCATTTTCATCCAGACCGGCAACGATGGGCTGCGGCGCTTCGCCGTCATGGCTGTAATAAAGTGTAATGGTCGCGGAACTGTCCGAGTCACTGTCCACCCACTGCAACAGCAGTTGATTGAGTTCCATCAGGACATCGGTGTCCGGCAGTACAAAGCTGAATGCCGGTGGCTCGTTGTAATTGGGATCTATAGCCGTGAAACAGCGCACCTCACTCCATTCACCGGCCAACGCTTTATCATCCAGGGCGCGTGCGCGCCAGCAGTAATTTCCCTTATGCACCAGATCAAAATCGATCTGCCATTGGGTACTCAAACCCTCCTTATCCGCTATCAGTCCCGTTAACGCGGCGTTCGCGTAGAGTTCAAAATGATAGGAGACAGGATCGTTTTCGGGATCCGTTGCAGGGTTTACTTCCAGCAGGGGCCTTATAGTCGCCACAACAGATCCATCCACCGGGTTGTTCAGGGTGGGAGCCGTGGGCGGTTCATTGCGCTGATTGACGATGAAGTCACTCATAATCCAGGGGCTGGAAAGCTCCCCATCACTGGCTTTCACTCGCCAGAAATAGTGGGCATTTTCCTGCAGATTGGTCGCCACCCAGCTAGTTGTCACGGCGCTTTCGCTGACGGCGGCAGAAACCTGTTTAGTGGCACTGTCAAAGGTTTCTAGCCTGTCCAACTCAAAGAAGTACACCAGGCTGGCCCGTTCGGGATCCATACCGTTGGTGACCGACAGAGACAAACTGCTACCGGCCTGCAATACCTTGACCTCGGCGGCCTTGGCTGGTGAGTGAATGCCAGGTTCACCAGGCGCATGATTAGCGGTACTGACGACAAAGGAACCCAGTTCCGATTCAGTGGACAAGCCGTGTTCATCGGTGACAGTTGCTCGCCATAGATAGCGGACGTCCTCGTCGAGAATTTTCGGCACCTGCCAACCCGTCTGGCCGCTATCGTCAGGGAACAAGCCCGTGGCTTCCGCAACAGGTGTTTCAAGATCCGATTCATCGTAGAGGACAAAGCTGTGGTACAGGCGGTCACCATCCAGGTCGCTACTGTTTATCACAATGAGCTCGGGGCTTGTTTCCGAAACAAGGCTATTGGCCGCCGGGCTGCTGATATGGGGTACCGATGGCGCGTCGTTAGCGGAATTGATAAAGAAACGACTTTTTACCCAGGCGCTGGACAGCGTCGTGTTTTGCTTATCCCGCGCCCTTACCCGCCAATAGTAGAAGCTGTTGTCTTCAAAAGTAGCTCCATTAATCATGTGCTCAGCGGTGAGCTGCAGATGGGTTTCACCTGCGCCGCCATCCAAACTGACACCTTCGTCAATGGTGGCTGTGGCAATCAGCTCCGACAGGCTTTCATCGCGGTAGACTTCGAAGATGACCACTACCTCCTCGACACCGGCACTGTGATTGCCGTTGGTAACCGTCAGCGTTGGAAACCAGGGCGCCGTGGCGCCATCAAGAATATCGGCATCATAGATGGGTTTTTTTATCTGCGGCGTGCCAGGCAATAATTCGGCGATCACCGGATCCGTGCCTTCCTCAAATTCCTGCAAATCGGTGCGACCGTCTCCATCGAAATCGCCGGTACCGTCGCGGTCCAGGGTGCCGAACTTCTCCATCTCCCAGGCGTCATCCATACCGTCGCCATCGGTATCATGTGCGGGATTCACTGTAATGGTAACAGAACGCTCTGCGGTGAAAGTACCATCGCTGGCGACAAAGGTGATCCGGTAATCCCCCGCCTGGCCTACCGCGGGATCCCACTGGAAAACAGCCGCGCCGGTTTTCTGGTCACTTAACTGCGCACCCGTGGGCAATTGTTTTTCGCCTATGGAGGGAATGGTGCCATTGGGGTCCGACGCCTGTACCAGAAAACCGACGGAGCCACCTTCATAGGTAACGCGGTCGGCAATAAATTGAATAACGGGCGGCTGTGGTATATCGGAAAGATTGTCACCCCAGTATAGGGTGTAGGACCCGGTACTGTTGCTATCAAAAATATTGATAAAGTAGTTGAAGTCGACATCGTTGTCGGCCCGCTCTTTCGAGAGCCAGGCGTTCTGCGCGGGCAATTCCTTGCCATCCGAGCGCACCACGCGGGCCAGTGCCTTGGTGCCAAGATTGGGGTCCGCGACTCGGGCATGACTAAAACCAGCCGTGGGGGCGTAATTCAGGGCACTGGTGGTGCCCTGCCCGTTCAAGGTCGCGACCAGTGCGACAACTGGCGCGCAGCTGTTACAGAGCGGCTGGTTCAGCCCGGTATTTTCGGATTCGTAGACGAACAACTCATGTTGCGGGTTGTAGGCCAGAAAATCCCGCACGGGGTCGCGACCCGGCAAATCGACAACCACATCCCTAACCAGGAAGTGCGCATTGGTTGCCTGCAAGAGTGACGTCAGTTCGCCTCCCAACTCGTCAGCGTGGGTAAAGCTGGCGGTAAAGGCGGTAAAGCGGCCGGCCAGATCGGTCTCCATGATCCAGCGCCCGGCGGTAATGCCCTGGGGCTCAATATCGCCAAAATCAATCAGCAGGCTGGGGGCAGCAGGCTGGCCGGCGACGTAACTGCCAAGAATTCTGAAATCCGTTGCCAGCCCCTGTTCGTTCTCCACAATGGTGGGCTGCGCGGATTCCAATGAGACGGAATTGGCGTAACCGTAGCCGGTATTGGCTATTCTTACACCCAGGGTATAGGGTTCCGGCGGTTCAATTTCCGGGGTAAAGGCATCGTCACCAATAATTTCCTCGGTCAGGAAATAATCCAGCGTAAGCGCAGGTTGCGGCTTGACCACAATGGAGTCCGGTGCAACATCCACAACCTCTGCTTTGCCGCCGTAGGAATAACTCAGTTGCGCCCCAACAAAGTAGAGCTGTCCATCTGTGATTTCACCGGCCGCATTGGCCGTGGGAACGATTAGCCAGCGGATCTCCCCTACCTTCTGCGGCGCAATCGCGCCCCCGGACACATGACCACTGTCACCAATTTGCAGGCCGCTGATATCCCGTGTGGCATCAACCCGAATGAAAAAAGCCGCATCACTGGCGGCGGTATTGGAAGTGGCGACCACCGCGTTGCCGTCCGCATCAGCGAAATGCACGGTGATGGCAACACCTTCCAGAGAAAAGCTATCCAGGCTATTGGTGATGCGCATAAGGGCCTCGAAGCCCTGCCGCTCCATGGCCAGCTCCTGCATAATTTCAATTTTGACTTCCGCACACAGCTCTTCCTGCCCCCAGGCCTGGTTGACGCCAACTCCCGAGCATGCGGCGAAAACGCCAAGGGAAAAGAGTCCTTTCGAAATGCTGGCTTTTATTGTTGAGAGTGTCATTTTTTATTCCCTACCAGTGCTGGCGGTTCCGAGTGCAAATAATTTGATTAAAGTTCTTGTGCCAAGGCTTGTTTATCAAAGCCCTGAAAGCGTTTGGCGCCAATGTAAATCAAGGGATAACCCGACGATTGCAGCGCCTTGTAACGCCGCGCCCCTTCAATCGATTTTTCAACATCCACTTCCGTGAAAGGAATATCATTGGCGTTGAAATATTCCCGCGCCTTTTTGCAGTAGGGGCACCAGTCTGTCGCATACATCACAAGCTTGGGCGTGCCGTCGACATTAAAGTGCGTTTCAACGGCATCGCGCTGGGGGGCATCCAGATACTCCAGCCCATAGGCCTGCGCCAGTGCGTGGTAAGCTTGGTGCGCTCATAACCATCAATACGCGAAGCGCCTACAAAGGTAATCGGCATACTGTTGCCGCCGCCCATGCGGCGCAATCGTTGTTCATTCTCCTCGCTCTTGCTGACATCCACGTTTTCGAAAGCGATATCTTTGGAGCGCAGCAGGTTCAATGCATCGTCGCAGGGAGCGCCGCAACCTGAAAAGGTAAAGATAATGACCTTCGGGTTGCCTGCCTCGTCGAACGCGCTCGCGGTACTGCCTCCAAGGTTCGGAAAAAGGGCCGGTTTCAGGTAGTAGAGCGCGGCTATGGCTGCGATGATGATCAGTATCTTTTTCAACGATTTTGGCCTATGGCTTTGATTGCTATTACTGATTTAAAGTATCCGTTAACCTGGGGGAGATTCATTCTGACCCCTTTGATCCAATTTTGTAGACAATGCCTCATACAGTTCATCCATTTGATGAAAATATTCCAGTTTAGTTGCTGGACCAAACTGCGTACGCAGATAAATCGATGAAATTCTTCCACGCCTCTTCTTTATCTTTTTGATGGACATATTATTATATGGCAGATGGAAAATACCTTTCTCGCTACTGAATTCAATGGCATTATCTGCCAATATGATAGATACGGGTTTTGCCGATTTCTTTACGAACCAATAGTCGACGAGATCAAAGAAAAAAATGAGTGAAAAAATTCCGATTAGCAGCCATATAATCCATGCATTTTCTACCGGAACGAGAACAAATAAACCAACCATCGACAACAGGATAATAAACTCCGAAATCAAACGGTTCTTACATTTTGCAACCACGGCTTTAGAATCAATCTGAAATTCAACTATTTTTGTCATACATTACCCATCGGAATTGGTAGCTCGACACATTGCTATTTCAAATACTAATCGCGCAACACAAACAACAGTATTAAATGGAGAAGCTTTGCATACCGCATAGCGAGCCTGCGCCGCTTCCACACATTGTTCTTTAGGGTCGTGAGGGGGACCTTCTGGAGGACATGAAGGGACCTCAGTATGTGGGTTGAGCGAATCTGGTCGGTCATAGCCGGGGATAATCGGATTTTCGGGATCAACTGGTATGACCTTATCTTTTAGATCATCCATATCTTCAGCATCTGGAGTGACCATATAAGCCACTGCAGCCGCAATCACTGCGGCAATCACATAGGTCTCTACAGCACATAGATCCCAAATACATAACCCTTTGGGGTCTGAATAGTTGATCGAATTATTTTTTGCATAAGAATAGTTATTTATACCACCATAAAATCCAACAGGATCACTTTGAAGATACCGCCCTGTCTTTGGATCATAGGTCCTGAAGTAATTGTGATACAGCCCTGTTTCCTCGTCCTCATACTGACCCGGGAACCGCAGGTCATTTCCCACAGTGTCTGTCGTGATGGTCGCTTCCCCAAACGCACTGTAACGCGCCTCCCACACCGTAGCTCCATTGCTTTTGATCATCCGCTGCGGCGTACCCAGATGGTCATTCTGATAATAGTAAACCTCTCTCTCCGCTGTGCGCTGGAACAGTGGCTCGGTCATCCAAGTACTTTGCGGCTTAAAGTGGTATTCCTTAATCAAGATTCCAGCGCTATCGTACTCAGCCGCAAGCCCTTCGTCGTTATACAGGAAATAGGTTGTCTGCCCGCTGGTGATCTTACGAATCCTCTGACCATAGGGATTGTAGGCATATTGACCCATGGTTTGACCATTGACTTCAACGGCAATCAAGCGTTCATGGTTATAAATATAATCTGTTGTCTCACCATTCACTGTTTTGGTTGCTGTGTGGCCATTGGTGTTATAGGTGATCGCAACATCGGCATTAGTGTCGATTAACTGATTCTGGTTGTTGTAATTCAGAGTAGTCCCGATGCTGGCGGGAGCATCTATCTCTTCGCTGGCTTCAGCGCTTTCTATCACCATATGGCTCGTACGGTTGCCGACACCGTCATAAACAAAGTCCTCGTCCTTGGCCGCCGCGCCTATAGGATAGTCGGCGTCGGTCAGACGGTAGAGTTTGTCATAGCCGAACAGGTAACTGCCGTGGCCGGTGGCGATGCTTTTAATGTTGCTCTCCAGGTCATACTCGTAAAGAGCCTGAGCTATGTCATTGTTGGCGGAATCCTTCAGAATGCGTTTTTCGACCTGCAAGAAATCGTCATAGCTGAGCGTAATTCTATTGTTACCCGGCAGCACGATGGTCTGGGGCACCAACCATTTAAAGTTGGTGTAGCTGATCTGCCCTTCACCCGGAATATGGATTGCCACTATCTGGTTGTTCTTGTTGTAATAGTAGGTGTAGGTGATGCCTTCGGGGTTGGTATAGGTTTTCTTGAGACCATTGGGATAGTAAGTATAGCGGTAGCTTTTCTGGAAGCTGCCAAAGTCGACTGTAACGGTATCGATCTGGTTCAGGGTTGTGTAGGTGTAGGTTTCCGACAGGGGCAGGATATCCGGTGTGGCCTCGAGATGTGGCTGACCTTCGCTGTTTGTGCCCAGGGTCTGGCGGTAGCCGGTTAGTTGATTGTTATCGTTGACATGGATGTTCACTACTTTCACGGGACGACTATCGTTCTTGTTGGCATAGACGGCTGTTTTGACTCTCCTGTTCGCCTGATCGTAGGCGTAGGTGGTTTTCTCCTGTTCGGGATTGATTTGGGCTATCAGGTTACCATTGGCGTCATGTTGGTATCGGCGTTGCTTGTCAGTGCCGATGTAGTCGTGTTTGGTTTCACTGAGCTTCTGATTGTTCTTGTTGTAGGTATAAACCGTTAGCCGCCCTTCAGGGTCTTTAACCTGCAGGAGATTGTCGCGAGCACCATAGGTAAAATTAGTTTCACCGCCCATAGCGTCTGTGGCTTTAATCAGACGATTCAAACTGTCATATTCATAGCTTTCACTATTGCCATTGGCGTCAATGCTGCTGCTCAGATTGCCCGTGACGTCATAGCCTCGCTTGCGCAAATAGTCGCGGCTGTTGGCCTGCTGGGTAGTCTGGCTAACGCGATTGCGGTTGTCGTAACCATAGAATTCTTTATAGGTTGGGTAGTGGATGCTGCTCAATAGGGTATTCTGGTAGGCATATTGGGTGATATTGCCTTCGCCATCGGTGGTGCTGGCCAATTGGCCTCTGGCGTTGTAGTCGCGTAGCGTTTTATGACCCATGGCATCAATAATAGCCGTGAGGCGATTGGCGTCGTCGTACTCCATCTTGGTCGTGTGGCCGTTGGCATCTGTCATTGTGAGCACCAAACCACTGGCATTGGTTGTCATAGTGGTTGTACTGCCATTAGCGGCGGTGACTGTCTTAAGATCACCGGCTTTCGTGTAGGTATAGCTTGTGCCCTGCCCATAGGGATTGAGATCGCTCAGCAGGTTTCCGGCGGCGTCGTAACTTTTGGTCCAGGTATACTGCTGCTCGGCTGGTAGTTCACTGGCGCGGGGATCAATGACAGTGTGGGCATTGCCCAGGGCATCGTGATCTTTGACTTGTGTGATATTTTTGAGCGGGTCTGTAATGCGGATGACATTGCCGTACTGGTCATAGGCGTAATGGGTCGTGGCGAGTTCCGTTTTACCCGCGGCAGATTCACCGGTGGTCATGGTCAGCATCTGGCCGTAGTCATCGTAGGTGTAGCGGGTGGTGCGTTCCTCAGGCTTGCCTTTGGCTTCAATCAGAGTGAGTAGATTGCCTCGGTCACCATATTCATATTCTGTGACCACGCCCCTTTCATTGGTGACAGTAAGTGGCAGGCCGTATTCAACATTCCAGGTGCGGGTGATGGTAGAGCCGTCGGCGTGGGTGACTTTGATTTCATTCTTCCACTGGTCATATTCGCGGACGGTTTTGTTGCCGCGGGCGTCGATGGTGGTTTCGGATTTGATGTAAATGGGGGTTGTATCGATACTGCGGCCGCCGGGTACGCTGGTATCCACACGGACGAGTTCGTCGCCTCTGTACCAATAGGTGCTTTTGGTGGAATAGCCCTTGACGAGGTTTGCCACACCCAGCGTGCCGTCGGACAACACCACTGAGACCTTTTGTTGTTGCTCGCCATTAGTCTGGCGGCGCTCTACCTGACCCATGGCGTTGTAGAAGGTTTCTTCCACGCGCCCGGCAGTGTGCTTTTCCAGGACGTAGTAAATATCCTTTTCTTCGTCATAGCCGTATTCATAGGAGACGCCGACGCCATCGTGATTGATGCGGGAGTTGAATTTCCCCGTCAGTTCAATATCGTAATGAGTGATGCGCCCTTCCGGATCAATTTGTTGGGTCAGCTCGCCCTTGTCGCTGTAGACGAACCGCCAGTCCTGCCCCCGCACGTCGGTAATGTGACTGAGTTGATTGGCCGCATTCCAATGGTAAGTGACGGTGCGACCGGTATGGTCGGTGAGTGTTTTCAGGCGCTGGGGCGCGTAATCCTCGCCTTGGACGTTCGTGCGTGGATCGGCACCGGGGATGGCTTCCCAGCCATAGGTGATGACAGTGTTGCCGTGGTGATCCTTGATGTGACTGATGTAGCCATTGGGGTCCCGTTCGATTGAAACCTTGATCTTGTTTCTGTCGTGGTAGCCGGTGATGCGCCCGTAAACGTCGTATTCGATACCGTTGCCGCGAGAATCCCGCCAACTATAACCCTCTTCGGTTTTGGTGATGAAGTTGCGCAACTGGTTTTCGTAAACAATCTTGCCATCGCTCGGGACTTTTCGGTAGGCCTGACCACCACGCAGAATAAACGCAGGCGGTTCGAGTTCAATCTGTTCCAGGGGACTGGGTGTTGAGGTCGCGTCCGCACCACCGCTGTACCAGGCACTTTGGGACTCCGCCAAAAAGCCCACCTGGTGAAACTCCAGATTCTGCCAGCGGCTGTTCCACTCCCAGGCCCTGCCGTTCCAGTGACGCGTCATGCGCACATGCCCGCCCAGCACCTTGACCCGCAGGTCTTCGAAGGTCTCCTGGTTTTTAAAGCTGGAAAAATGCGGGCCGGCGTTATCCGAGGTGATGCCGCCCACGGCATGGCTTATTGCGCTGAGCAGCAAGAGAACGGTGGCCAGCAGTAGCTGATTGAGATATTGGGTTTTCACACGTTTTCCCTATTGTTTTTTGCTTATCTAAATTACTTTTAAATAAATGTAGTTAATGGTTCTTACTTGGCACTCGCATTATTCTTGCTGCACTCTTCGCACTCGGTTTCCACGCGGCACCACAAGGGTTCCTCCGTTATGGAGCCCCCCGCAGGAGAGTAACTGATGCCGCCACCACCGCCTGAGCCATTATAGTAATAGGACGTTTCAGCATTGGCGTCGTTGCTACTACCATCACCACCGCAATCCCCACCCCAGTTGCTGTTCCAGTTACTGCTGGTGGCACCGGGCACCTCGGTGCCGTTGGCGCATTCACTCTGGTAGTCGACTTTGGTCTGCGCATTGAAGCTGCCGCAGCCACCGCCGGTGGCATCGGCGTCGGCTTCGGGATCGAAGTCGCGCAGGGCCTGGATGCGGTACGGCAGGGTAAAGACTTCGCCAGCTTCCAGTGTGCTGGGGATTTCGCGCAGGAACTCGAAGCGCACCATGTCGTTGCCTTGGGGCAAGGTGTGGCTGACATTGGTGGCGCGGATCAGGCCGTGGTTGGTCAGGGTGAGTTCGCCCTGGAAGACGTCGCCTTGTTTCATCACTGGTAGTTGTATGCTCAGGGGATCGAACAGGACTACGGCCACCGGCACGTTGGTTTCATAGGTGGCTTCGAGTTTGACTTCGTAGCGGTCCTCCAGGGTAATTTCCTGAACCGACCATTCCACGTTGACCAGGCTGTTGACCAGGAAGACTTCTTCCGCCGTGGTGACACCGGGCTTGATCCAGATACGACCGGAGACGCTGCTGTGGTCGAAGGCACTGGCACGATAGCTGTAACGTCCGGCGGGGATGCCTTCGAAGGTGGCTTCGCCGTTGGCATCGCTGGTGAGATCAAAAGTTTCGGTGAGCACCTCTTCATTCTGCAGGTGTATGCGCGCGCCTGGCAGACCCGGTATCAACTGTTGGTTCTCGTCCAGCGTGGCGGTGTAGATGTCCGACACATGGAAGAAGGCATTGCCCTTGCCGGACTGTGTCACCGCGACAAACACCGGCAAGCTGAACTCGGCGAAGTTGTCGCCGGTCACGGCGAGTGCGAACTCGTAGTTGCCTTCGCTGACGTCAATGCCCGGTGCCAGGGTGAACTGCACCTGACGGCTTTCACCGATGGCCATGGTGCCCAACTGACTGTAGGTATTCAGTGACAGCCATGTGGGCGCGGGGCTGCCGTCGGGCTGGGTGAGGGTGATCTGCCCGTTGATCAGGCTATCCAGGCCCTTATTGGTCAGGGTCACAGTCTCCGATGTCTGTTGACTCAGGCCAACACCGGTGTTGACGAAGGTGGGGCTGGACACCAGGGCGGCTTTGGCTTCACTGAGGCTGTAGTTCAGTGTCACCACACCCAGGGCCTGGTCATCGGTGAAGTTGTCCGCTTCCACCCGGTAGCGCAACTGGCCGACTGCGGTAGCGGAGTTGTCGCCATTGAACTGGAGGTTGATATAGCCGGTGCCCTGGGCATCGATGCGGCTGAGGGTTCCATGGGTGGCCGTGATGCCTGGCGGTACTTGCGGGATGGACTGGCCATCTGCCGGGATCTGGGTCAATCGCACGTTGGTGAGCATGGAATCATAGCCCGCGCTGACGCGGATGGGGATGGTCTGGGTGTAGTTGCGCGGGATCCGCACGTCGAGTTCCCGCGGGGAGACACTGGCGCCCACCACCTGGAACTCGCCATGGTTGGGCCGCTCCAGCATATCGGGATGCAGGGCCGAGACGCGGAAGATGCCGCTGGTGCTGTTGGATACATACGCGTAGGCAAAAGCGCCGGCACTGTCGCTGTAGACGGTGACGGTTTGTTCAAAGCCGCGCACATTCAGAACCAGCGTCACCGGCACCTTGGCCATGGGTTGTGCGGTCGCGCGGTTAACCGCTTGACCGCGCAGGGTCACGGTTTGATCGGCGCCGTAGACCACGGCGGGTTCGATGCTGGCCAGTTCCGCGTAGTAAGGCGTCTCGCTCAGCATCAGTTCCGTGCGCGTGCCTATACCGCCAATGGCAACATGGGTATCCCGGCCGCTGTGGTAGTGGAACTTGTCGATGACCAGGCGCACCCGGACCTGATCCGGTGCCGCCGAGGGCACGGGCACCGCCACCGGGGCCGAGGTAAAGGTGGCGCCCGGCGCCAGCCGGGCCAGGGTTTGGCCATTGGCTGCGTTGATGACACCGCCGGTAAACTGCTGCACGGGTTGCACGGCGAGCACATTGCCGGTCATGTCTTCCAGGATCAGGCGCACTTCCGGCGAGGGCGCATTGCCATTGTTGCTGGCCATGACGATTTCGGTTTCGACATCGCTGGTGTTTTGCAGCGTGAAGGTGATGGTGCCGCTCGCGCCGCGGGTGAAGTCTTCCGCCGCCAGGGATGTGCGCAAGCTGGAGTCGCCCACCAGAACGGATTCCGTTTGATGAATGGTGATACTGTCCCCGGCCTGAGGGATGTGCTCGAGGTGCAGTGCGATATCACTGATGCCGTCGAGTTCGGCATAGCCGCCGATCACGATCGGCACCTGGGCAAAGGAACCGGCGGCGACGCCAAAGGTTTCCGATTGATGGTGATAGAGAACACCGCCCGCGCGGACCGCCGCATGGAGCCGCAATCCCGTCAGTGAAACGCCGCCCTTGTTGTCGACCCGGAAGACGGTGTTGTTCATAACACCGCGATTGAGGGACGTCCCGGCATCCAGCAGGGTGACTGACAAGGCCGGCAACACGATGGTGCGGCCAACGCTCTCGACATCGAAGTCGTCCACGGCCACCACGGTATAGCGGACCTGCTGATGTGCGCCGTCACTCGCTTGCCCGCCGTTATAGGTGGCATCCACATAGGTGGTGGTGCTGGCAGTGTGAGCGAGTGGCTCGGGCGTGAGCAGCAGTGGTTCGCTGCCATTCCCGTTGTCGCGGTACACCCGGTAGTGGCTGATGGCCTGGCCGTTGTGGCGCCAGCTCAGCTGCGGGAAACCGCCCTCGGTCAGGGTCACACTCAGATGGTTGACCGGCAGCAGGCCGAAGTTCAGATAGACGGTGGCGCTGGGCAAGGATTCATTGCCCGCGCTGTCCACGGCAGTGACAGCATAGCTGTGTTCCGCCTCGTTGGGATTGGTATCCAGGGCAATCAGCTCCGGGATGCCGGTTTGGATGGGCGTCAGGCCGCTGGTATCGACAAGCTGTTCGCCCTCGCCCAGCGCGGTGCGATAGAGGTTGTAGGTCAGGCCATTATCCAGACCGGACGCTTCCCAGCGCGCCACTATGCCGGCGCCATTGAGCTCCAGGCTGAGGTTGGCTGGCGCAGCGGGGGCCACACTGTCGGTATTGACCGTGACAACTTCACTGGGGGCGCTGATGGCCTCCTGCTGGTTTTCCCGACGGACGGACGCCACGGCGTATTGATACACGCCATCGATGCCGGTGGTGTCGGTAAAGCTTGTGGCGGTCATGGGGTCCATGGCCACCAGGGCGTCATCCTCCGGTCCCTGGCGATAGAGGATATAGGATTGCGCCTCGGCCACCGGACTCCAACTCAGGGAGACTTTGCCATCGGCTTGCGGCTGAGCGGTCAGATCCCGCGGGACGGCCAGAGGTGGCAGATCGCCCTGATAGACCTGGAATGCGGACTGACCGTTGATGCGGGTGGCGGTATTATTGAGATCATCCTGGGCCGCATAACTGAAGGTCAGCGTGGCCACACTGGGTTGGCCCGATTCATCCAGGCCGGCAGTCACGGGCAGGTCAAAGGTTCCCAGCCACAGCGGTGTGCCCTCTTCCGACAGGATATCCCGGTGCAGAGGAATACCTTCCTCGTAACCAACGACAGGCACCTGATCCAGTAGCGGTATCAACACCGGCACTTCACCCGACACCACCTCGTCGTTGAGGTGGATAGCAACATCCACTGATAAACCATTGATGTCATCGACCTGCAAAGGCTCGCTGGGATTAATGGACAGGGTCGTGACGTCGGGGCCGTCAGTGTCGATCAGCACGGTTGCGCCCGCTTCCACTTCGGTACCGCGGTTGCCGGCGTTGTCGTAGGCGGACATGACCACATAGGCTGTGCCCGACGGTGTCGTCTCGGTGATCTGGAATTGACCGCTGTAATGAGTGTCGTCACTGAAGCTTTTGGTCAGCTCAACGGTCATGGGTACGCCGCCGTCGGGTACCAGGGCAAAATAAGGTGCGTTGCGCAGCGGTTCGTCAAAGCGCACGCTCAGCCCGACCCGGCCCGGCGCCATGCGACCGGTAACGTCATCGTATTCACCGCTGGGCGTATAGAGGACCTCGATGATTTTGGGGCCTGCACTGTCGGCGGTCGCCGCCACATTCGCGGAGACGGCGCTTTCATTGGCCGCCTGATTCACAGCGGTAACGGCGTAGACGTAGTCTCCATCGGTGAGCACCAGATCGGTATAACGGGTATCGGTAATCAAAGTGCTGTTCACTTTTTCCACACCGGCGGCACTCTTCTCCGTAAAGGCGGTAGTGCGACGGTAGACGTTATAGCCCGTCACGGTGTTGTCGCTGGCCGAGCTGGTGACGGCATTCCAGCTCAGGTGGATTTCGCCCTGTTTGGCGGCTACGGCTCCAAGGCCGGTGGGCGCATCGGGAATCTGGGTGTTGAGATTGATAAGGCGACTCGCGCTTTCCACACTCCAGTCACCTCGGTTCGGATATTGCGCCTGAGCGACGATGAGATTGTCACCTTCGCCCAGAGTGACAAGACCGCCGAACTCACCCTGGCTGTTGACCGGCACGGCCGCCAGAACTTCCACGCCATTGTTGAGTACCCGCACCTGGGTGCCCACAGCGCTGATGCCGGAGAGCGCCAGCGTCGTCTGGTTTGTTTGAAGAGTGCCCGCCGGTTTGACGATAAACGGCGCGTCGGGCGCGGCCAGGGCGATGGTGAAGCTGTAATCGGCCTCGGTCAGGTTGTCCAACGCATCGTAGGCTTTGAGGTGCAACGTGTGGACGCCATCTGTCAGCGTCACCAGATCGAGCGGTTGCCGGTACTGTCC
Organism: uncultured Cellvibrionaceae bacterium; assembly: GCA_964515945.1. Taxonomy (GTDB): domain Bacteria; phylum Pseudomonadota; class Gammaproteobacteria; order Pseudomonadales; family Cellvibrionaceae; genus CAYQQJ01. The sequence goes on along the minus strand of CAZEWY010000028.1, from coordinate 9,662 downwards.
GCTGACAGCACTGAACAGATTGGCGAGCGGCTGACCATCGAGGCTCAACTCAATACGGCTGATGCCGGTTTCATCGCTGGCCTCAATCGCGAGGGTGCCGGAGCGTTGCAGCACCGGTGATATGGTGAGATCCAGTGGCGTAGCCGCCGCATCCCCCGCAGCGCCTTCAAGGAAGGATGCCACTTCAATGGTCGGCCCCTGGGTGTCCTCCTCGGGTGTGACGGCGACTGTGGTGACCTGGGGATTTTCACCGGCCGAGAGGTTCACCGCCGTAACAGCCAGATACACGGTGATGCCATTGCCGAGGCCGGCGATGGCCTGCTCCACCACGCTTTGGGTGGCGTCCCCTTTGGCAACTATAAGCTTCGGAGAGAGCCCGGCCACCGACGTAAAATTGGCGGGCTGCACATAGATCGCATAGTGCTTGACCAGCGCATGGGGTGTCACGGGTGACCAACTCAATTGCGCGCGGCCGCTGAAGGCTTCCGCCTGGAGATTGGCGGGATTACTGAGCAGGGTCACGCCGGGATTGGTTAAACCGGCGCTGACATTGCCGTCCGCATCCACCGCCGAGACGGTCACATGATGGGCGGACGCCGGCGACAGATTCGTCAGGGTATAGGTGACGGGATTGGCATCATTCAAGCCGGCAACAGCCAGTGTGATGGTTTTGGCTTCGCTCTGGTCGGTATAACCGATGCGGTAGGACGCCAGATCGCCCGCACTGTTGGCGGAGGGCTGCCAGCTCAGTTGCAGAGTGGTCATTCCCGGCGTGACCTCAAATGCTTTAATCTCTTCCGGAGCCTGAATATCCTCGGGCGTGGCTTGAACCGGTGTGACCGTAGTGGCTTGTAAACCCTGCTTATCCACGGCCACGACGCTGACGTAATAAAGGGTGCTGCGTTCCAGTGCCGTGAGTGTGGCAGCCTGGACACCGGCGGGGACCTCGCTGGCGACGGTCGCTTCAGTTGTGCTGGTATAGGGCTGCGTCGCGAGATAGACGCGATAGGACGCAATGTCATTGCCGTTGGCCACTTCGTCGTAGCCGGCCCAGGACAGGTGCAACTCCGTACCGTCGCCCTGCGCGTCCACGCTGAAGGCAACCCGACCCGGTGCCTGGTCGTCGTAGCGGATATCGGCAATGGTGGGCGCGCTGATATTGCCGGCGGCGTCCTGAGCGGTGAAGCTGAAATGGTTGTCGCCGAAGGCGAGCGATTTGCTATAACTCCAGGTTGTTGCGCTGGTGGCGCCGACCACTATCTGACCATCCAGCAGAATACTGCTTCCTGCCTCCTTGGTACCGCTGAAGGTATGCTTATTAATAGTAGTGAGCGCGGGGTATTCATTTAGCACTGGTGCCGGCGGCGGGGTGTAGTCCAGGATAAAAGTGTAGGTGGGTTGGGCGGAGACATTGCCACGTTTGTCCACCAGCCGCGGATTGATCGTGTAGTGGCCCTCGGTCAGGAGGGATGACGGCGTAAAGATCAGCTGGTTCGAATCCGGGCTGCTTTGACTGAGTGTGCCGGAGATCTGCGTCGTGTTGCGGGTAACAGTCACCACGCTATTTTTCAGATCAAGACCACTGCCGGTTTCGCTAAACGTCACAACGATGTGCTCAGGCACATCGGCAATGGCACCACTCGGAGATACCGATTGGACTTCCGGCTTAATGGAATCCACATCGACAATAATATCAACGGGTGTCGATACATGACCCACCGCATCTTTTGCCACCACGGAGAGGACATTCTCGCCCTCCTGTACAGTTATATCAGCACTCCAGGGGCCGGAGCCCAAAGCGACGACTTCCGCACCATTAATCCACACGGATGTACCGTCTTCGCGGTTGCCAGTGAGGGAATAAATAGTCTTATTGGATTCATTCACTGCTGGCGGCAGTTCGGCCGACAGCGTGACCGGCTCGGGAGCCTGTAGATCAATCAGGAAACCAAATGTGTAAGCATCCTCCGGCTCGCCGGGAATGTCGTTGCGATTCTGGTCCATTTGTTCGCCGTTGACGGCAAAAACGTCGGGGCCTACAAGCAGCGTGTATTGCCCATCCTCGAAGGCCGCAGCAAAATCAAGCCGGAAGGTTTTATCGTCAATGGCGGTAACATTCGCGGGACCGGTGACTTGACTCTGCTGATCAGTTACCAATATGTCACTCACAGTGAATGTAGCAGCATCGATGGATTGACTAAACTCGATGGTAATACTGCCGATGGAGTTACCAGTGATCGCTGGAATACTGATGTTGTAGATGTAGGGCGGCGCTGTTACCTCCGAGAGATAAATGGAACCAGCTTCGCCAGGATACACATTGGACCCGCCGGGTAAACCACCCGCTACGCTAATGTCATTTTCCGTAACCCCATCCAGCAACTCATAATAAACTGCTACTCGGCCACCGCCACCACCGCCACCATTGTGACCAGCGCCATAGGCGCTATGCTTATGGCCACCTTTACCGCCCTTTGCCTCAATTGCCGCACCCTCAGTCTCCGACTGTAAAGTGCCAACGTCCAACCATATCGAACCGCCCGCGCCACCGCCTATTTCTGCCGCTATCAATACTGAATCACCATTAGCGCGTATACTGCCGTCCAGAACAAGCGTGTCGGCCGTTAATTTGATCGCGCCACCGCCTCGGCTACCGCTACCAGACCAACTGCCACGCCCGCCGCGCCCAGCGTCTACCGGCTCCTGATCATCACCGTACACCGGGCCTGATAAATAGATCCAATTATCGCCACCCTTACCACCATGACTACCACCCGTGCCCGGACCCGCATCGGAGTCGAACCCCAACCCCTTACCCGAAACATCAATCCGGCTGCCGTCTTCTATTGTGATAGTTTGAGCCGTAAGGGCTATGCCATTGACAAAACTTCCACTTGCCACCGGCGTGGTAAGCACACCACCATTTTTAATATGCACACTCGCAAATACATGGTCTTGTGCGAGAGACAACCTGAAGCCATCAATAATCAAGTTGTTACCCGGAATGGCCAATTGACCACCGACAGTAACGTCACTGTTACTGCTGATGATTGGCTGATTTAGGGTCGCGCTGCCTTTCACATGCAGGGCGCTACTATCCAGAGTTATCGCCGCATCGGCAGTCAAGCCACCCTGCACATGCACGTTGCTATCCTCAGATGTCATCGACGTGGATAAAACAACACCATCCTGCAGAAATACACGGCTATTCCCGATATCCAGGTTCGCCGTGATCGTGTCATCCAGTAATTCGACAAATGCATTTTCAATAACAATGTGGGTTCCATTTTGTAGGCCACTCATGGGCGTTACTGAATAAGCTGCACTGGAACCCATACCAACGATTCGTAGAGAGGTATTAGTACCAGTTACATCCGTCAAATAAATCGTGCCTGCCCCTCCGTATCCCGCATAATAACCACCATCACCACCTAGTGCGGTAATGGCGCTTACTTCAATATTCGTCAGTGTTTCGTAATAAACCGCTATACGGCCACCGCCACCACCACCAGTAGTGTGACCACCAGAATTGCCGCCGTTCGCTTGAATTTCAGCCGTTCCTGCATCCGAGCGGAGTGCTCCAACATTCAGCCATATAGAACCGCCCGCACCGCCACCTATATCTCTCCATGAGGAACCGCCATTGGCGCGTATACTACCGTTCAGAACAAGTGTGTCGGCTGTTAATCTGATCGCACCACCGCCCCGGGTGCCGACGTCACCCCACGAGTCAACACGTCCGCCTCGTCCAACGTCTATTGGCTCCTGATAATCGCCGTAGGCCGGACCTGATACGTAGATGTTAATATCACCATCACCACCCCTACCACCATGGCTACCACCCGTGCCTGGATACGCATCAGGACCGAATCCCAGACCCTTGCCAGAAACATCAATAGCGGAATCAGCATCAACTGTTACTTCGCCCGCAACTGTTATATCCAGTTTCTGTCCGACCGAATGGGTCAATGTTCCGGAATTAATAACCTGCAGGTTCGCAAACTGGTGGGTACCGTCAATTGTCACCGTAGTGCCATCAATGATGATAGTGGTACCAGCATACGCCGTATCTCCCGGAGCGATATGCGTAGGTTCAGTAAACAGGCTTGTTTCGACCTCGACTATAAACTCGAACTGATAGACATCGTGATCTGGTTCACCGGGTACACCGTTGCGGTTCTGGTCCATTTGTCCGCCGCCAGCACCAAACATATCCGGTCCAACTTCGAGCTGATAACTTCCGTCGTTGAGCGCAGTGTCGAATCCGAATCTAAAAATCTTTTCATTAACTGCCGAAACACTACTGGGGTAGATACTTTGCTTATCCTGATTGATCACCTGCATATCATTAAGATCAACGGTACCCGCATCCATAGGAACGCTAAATTCCACAGTGATTTCACTAACCAGGTCGTCCATGACAGCAGCCAGACTGGTGGTATAGATATAGGGGGGAGCTATTTTTTCTGAAAGGTAGATGGAGCCGTCTTCGCCATATTGTGCCTGCGTAGTTCCGGGCGCACCACCTGAAGCAGTGATGGCACTTTCATCGAAGCCATCCAATACCTCATAATACAGTGCTACACGGCCACCACCGCCGCCACCGGCGAGATAACCAGTTTGGCCGTCAGCACCGCTCGCTCGGATTGCACCATTACCGGAGTTTGAACGGAGTATGCCCACGTCCAGCCAGATTGATCCACCAGCACCGCCTCCAATGTAGGCATTCGCCGTTGAAGCTTGTCCGTTGGCCAAAATTTGCCCTTCCAGTACCAGAGTCTCTGCTATAAGTTTTATCGCTCCACCACCGCGGGTACCGCCAATGCTCGACTGATTGCGTCCACCTCGTCCAGCATCTATCGGTTTTTGATAATTACCATATACTGGTCCCGCCAAATTGTTGCCGACATTGCCACCCTTACCCCCATAGCTACCGCCGGTATATTTACCCGCAGTATCGTCCGGTCCCAGCCCTTTGGCCGACACGTCGATCCGGCTATCTTCATCGACTGTAATGACTTGAGCTGTAAGAGCTATACCATTGGCAAAGTTTTCACTCGCACTCGGCGTTGTGAGTACGCCATCATTCTTGATGTGAATGCTCTCGAACTCATGGTCTTCTTGAAGCGATAAAGTATAACCATCAATGACCAGCGCATCATTGACTACTGATATCTGACCATCGGCTGTCACATAAACGCTATCTGCACCATTGCCAATAATCGCCTGGTTTAATATGATTCCATCTCGTAGCATTATGCGGCTATTCTGAACACTAAGCTGGGCGTTAAGGGTTTCATCAAGGAATTCAACGATGGCATTCTCAACCACAATATGTGATTCACTTTGTATCCCGCTTAATGGTGTAACTGCATAGTGGCTACTGGAACCATTACCGATGATGCGCAATGGGTGATCATTGGCACCTGTTTTATCTTTTAAATAAATGGTTCCTGGGGCGCCATGCTCTGCGCTGGAACTACCACGCGCGCCGCCTGAAACGGTGATGGCACTTTCATCGAAGCCATCCAATACCTCATAATACAGTGCTACACGGCCACCACCGCCGCCACCGGCGAGATAACCAGTTTGGCCGTCAGCACCGCTCGCTCGGATTGCACCATTACCGGAGTTTGAACGGAGTATGCCCACGTCCAGCCAGATTGATCCACCAGCACCGCCTCCAATGTAGGCATTCGCCGTTGAAGCTTGTCCGTTGGCCAAAATTTGCCCTTCCAGTACCAGAGTCTCTGCTATAAGTTTTATCGCTCCACCACCGCGGGTACCGCCAATGCTCGACTGATTGCGTCCACCTCGTCCAGCATCTATCGGTTTTTGATAATTACCATATACTGATCCCGCCAAACTGTTGCCGACATCACCACCTTTACCCCCATAGCTACCGCCACTATATTTACCCGCAGTATCGTCCGGTCCGAGCCCTTTAGCCGAGACATCAACAACCGATCCAGCATCTACCTCGACTTGACCAGCAACGGTTAAAATCAGCGTTTGCCCCACCGAATGAGTCAGTATTCCGCCATTGATGACCTGTAGACTCTCAAATGCATGGGCGCCATCGACTGTCAGTGTTGTGCCATTGACAATGATGTTGCTATTCGCGTAAGTCATATCACCCGCAGTGATATATGTAGGCTCTGTGAAAGTCACTGTGGTAGCGTCTTGGCCATGGCCAATGGCCGGAAGCGTTCCGCATAGGAGCCATATGATCACCCAGAAGGAACATTTCACACCCGCCCGTCGCAAATGACCGTTCAATGACGCAGGATTAGTAGTCGGGTTCTTTTTCTTATACTGAGCTGCCATGCTTTATCTCTATTGTTCTAAATTTTAATCGAAATTCTTTTATCAACACTCAGGAAACGGCTTGTCGATGCTTGCTCTGGTAAGTCACCACCTATTATTCGATAGGCGATATAATTTTGGTAATCCTGATCCATTACCTGCTTTTGCGTATCAACCAGAATCCATTTTTCACCATCATAGAACTCCGCCCAATTGTGATAACTGGACGAATCGGCTATTTCCGCGTCGCCCTCAACAACGAAACCAGCCACGCCTCTGGCTGGAATTCCCATGGCTCGAGCCAGCGCCACAAATGCAAACATGTGTTCTGTACAGTCGCCCCAGCCTTGCTCTATGGCAAACCTGGCGCCTTTGCTTTCGGCAACATACCCGGCGTCCCTTAAATTATTGCCAAGCCAGCGATAGACTGCGTGGACAGCATCACTCTGTTTGCCGAGGGTTTCTGCCAAACTGGTTACTGGATCACTATTCCGCTCAATGTACTTCTCGTGTTTAAGGTATGTATCTTTGTCCAATTCATCCCTCTGAGGAGTTGATGACATCAATAGTTTGAACGTCACACTAACAATTCGACTGCCATAGGGCGGCAGATTTTTGACATCAAACTTGATACTCTGATGCACGCCCCCATGATCAATTAGTTGATAGTCATGAGATGCCTTTATGTTCTCAATGATCTGTTTCCCAGCTATTTCAGCGGGAATATGGGAAATAAACTCGGCGCTTTTTATGAAGTCAGATGATTGATTAGTCAGCGTGTAGGAAAAACGCAATACTTTGGATATCGGCTTTTCAATCACGTCCTCTGGCTCTTTTGCCAGAAAGCCGAAATAGATAATGGCCAGTGCGACGAAGCCGCCGGCAAATATCCCAAAGGCTACTGTTGTTTTATGCGCTACCACACAGATACCTCCGCGGTACGCCGGTACGGTTCAGATTTGTCCATAAGCTCTTTTCAAAATAATCGCTAATGGCTGCTGTGCCATTTTCCAGCTGGTAGACGTTGGGTAACGCCAATAATTGATTATCTATCTCAGTATTGGAGTCGGTAATTATCACTATTGGAAAGAAGCCATTGCCGCTGTTATTAATTGCAATTTGTCGAATGCCATTGACTGCAGTTTGTGGTGAAAAATAATAATTTGATAAGCCAAGCTCTTTTATTTCAGTGGATAGCGATTCCGATAACGTAACGAGCTCTACCTGGCTATTAAAGTACTCGAAGACAAGCTCTTTAGCAGTTATGACCTTCGCCTTACCTCCTGGATTATTTTCCAACGCTACCGCGTTCCAAGTATCGGCCCCGCCCACCAAAATTTTTACTTGCTCGAATCCTGCGCTTTTTAAAGTTGCGCAATCCCCGGCCGCTCGTGCGCGGCTAAAGCCTTGGCCCACTAACAGAAGTCGTTTGGCTTTCAGAGGCGCTATGTTCCGAAGTTCTTCCACGGACATGCGCCAAGCACCTGCCACGGATGCTTCGATATGATCAGATACGCGGGTATCAATGAGTTGATAGGAGTGAAGGCTATCGGAAAGAGAAGGCAGGTCCGTCAAACATGAGAAATCTCGAACAGGTACTCCTGCATCTTGATTCTTTTTGATTTCGGCGAGGTAGGCCTCAGAGGCGGAACAATATCCGTTATCAACGGCGTTGGCTGAGGAACGCTGGACTGCCATCCCCGCGCCTAAAACGATAGGCAGGATAAAAAAGAGAAGTGGTTTCTTTGCTCTTTGCTTTCCTTGCGTGGCCTTTAACATTACACCATCCTTATTGGAAGGTGTATCACCTTGCCGGGAGACACACCTTAGTCTTATATTTCTTTTTCAGTCTGGCGCAATATACATCTTGACAACCCTTCTGTCAATCGTGGTGGAAATGGCTGGCGCTACGCGATCTTCAAATAGCGATATCGGAGTTTTAAATCATCTTTTATTATTAGTGATGTTTAAGCGTAGTACTAAAGTGCTAGGAAATGCTCGAATCTATTTTTTTAAATCATTTTAGTTTAGGGCGGCCAGCGCCCGCCCTAGATGCATTTACTTCAGGATATCCTTCAGGTCCTTCGCCCCCCAGTGCGGGAAGTGCTTGCGGATGAGGGCGTTCAGCTCCAGTTCAAATTCGCTGATATTCCCGTTGCGAGTGTTGGCGGCGGTACGTTCCATGACCTCGTCCACCATGCCGGCACCAACAGTGATGTTGGTCAGGCGGTCGATCATGATGAAGGCGCCGGTGGCGCGGTTGCGGGTGTAGGGATCTACCGCGACTTGCTGGTCGAGGGCGACTTCAACCTGGGCGATATCGTTGAGGGACATTTCCTCGGCTTGCAGCATTTCCTGGGTATTTACATCGACGCGGTAGTCGATGGCTGTCACGGCGCCCGGTGTGACTTTGCTGGCGAATTTGAACAGGTATTCGCGGTTGGGTTTCATGGCGGCTTCCGACATCCAAACCAGGTGGGCTTTCAAATGATTGGACAGGGAAATATCGGCGTCGGCGTGAACAATCATATCGCCGCGACTCACATCGATTTCATCTTCCAGCCGCAGTGTAATGGCCTGATCGACGAACGCCTGATCCAGGTTGCCGTCATAGGTAACAATCTCTTTGACCTTGCTGGTTTTGTCCGACGGAAGTACGCGCACCTCGTCGCCGGGCTTAACAACACCGGAGGCGACAGTGCCGCAGAAGCCCCGGAAATTTAGGTTGGGGCGGTTCACGTACTGCACGGGGAAGCGGAAATCCGTGGTGTTTCTGTTGGCGGCGACTTCCACGCTCTCCAGAATTTCCATCAACGACTGACCGTTGTGTTGAGGTGAACGGTACCAGGGCGAGCGTTCGCTAGGGTTGACCACATTATCGCCGTCCAAGGCAGAGATGGGCACAAAAAAGAAATTCTGTGGATTCAGATTTTTGGCAAACGTTAAATAATCTTCCTTGATTTTATTGAAGGTATCTTCGCTAAAATCGACAAGATCCATTTTGTTAATGGCAACGATAACGTGCTTGATTCCCAACAGGGAAGCAATATAGGAATGCCGACGTGTCTGCGTCATAACGCCGTGGCGGGCGTCGATAAGAATGATGGCCAAGTCACAGGTGGATGCACCCGTGGCCATATTGCGGGTGTACTGCTCGTGCCCGGGAGTATCGGCGATAATGAATTTGCGCTTGGCCGTGGAGAAATAACGGTAGGCTACGTCGATGGTAATGCCCTGCTCCCGCTCCGCCTGCAGGCCATCCACCAGCAATGCCAGGTCCAGTTTCTCACCGGTAGTACCATGCTTGGTGTTATCCGAGCGAATGGCTTCCAGCTGATCTTCATAGATCATTTTGG
>CAZEWY010000027.1:0-27084 GCA_964515945.1 uncultured Cellvibrionaceae bacterium | reverse complement strand
AGGATGCGCAGGTCAATGGCGATGCAACCGAACTCGTGTATGAGACGGCGGATCTCTGGTTTCACACCCTGGTGATGCTTTCACATCTGGGGAAGGACGCGGACTCCATTCTGAATGAACTGTCGCGCCGTTTCGATTTGTCGGGGCTGGAAGAAAAAGCCTCGCGCGACAATTCACGCGACAAATAGTTTTCATCAATTTTTTAAAGAAGGTAATACCATGGGTTTAGGCGGTATCAGTATCTGGCAACTCCTCATCATCCTGGTCATAGTCCTCCTATTGTTCGGCACCAAACGACTGAGCAGCCTGGGTGGGGATCTCGGCGGTGCCATCAAGGGCTTTAAGAAGGCCCTGAAAGACGATCAGGAACCGACGGAGCAGCAAAAAACCGATGCTGCCGACAAGGCGAATACTGAAACAGCCGACAGCAAAAAAGACCACTCCGATCCCAAGGCATAACCCCTGTGTTTGATATTGGCTTTTTCGAGCTTCTGGTCGTTGCGGTGGTCGGACTGGTGGTCATTGGCCCCGAGCGCCTGCCCGGTGCCATACGTTCCGGTGCCCTCTGGTGGGGGCGCCTGAAGCGCAGCATGCGCGAAACCCGCACCGAGCTGGAAAAACAGTTGGGGGCGGATGAGATCCGCCGGGAACTGCACAACGAGGAGATCATGCGCTCGCTGGATGCCTTGCGCGGCAACCATGACGACTCGAACACCGAGACCCAAAACAGGGATGACAGCGTGGATAAGAAGGTCGATAAAACTGACTCATCCACCGACGCCGCGCCCCATCGCGACATTCCCCATGACACACCTCTAGAAACCAGCGCCTCGAATTCCGGAAAAGCCGACGGAAACAAGCATGAGTGATCAGCCGCAGCCGGACGAAACCCAGGAAACCCAACCCCTGGTCGCTCACCTGATCGAACTGCGTTCGCGTCTGCTGAAGTCACTCGGCTTTGTCCTGGTGGTCTTTCTCGGCCTGTTCTCCTTTGCCAACGAGATATATGAATTCGTTGCGGAACCGCTGCAGAGGTTCATGCCGGAAGGCACCAGCATGATTGCCACCGATGTCACCTCACCATTCCTCACGCCCTTCAAGCTCACGCTTTATGCCGCGGTGTTCATCAGCATCCCCTTCCTGCTGTACCAACTGTGGGCCTTTATCGCGCCAGCGCTCTACCGCCGGGAAAAGCGCCTGGCGCTGCCGCTTTTCGTATCGAGCATTGTGCTTTTTTATGCCGGCATGGCCTTCGCCTATTTTCTGGTGTTCCCGCTGGTATTCGGATTTTTCACATCGGTGGCACCGGACAGCGTCGCGGTCATGACCGACATCCACAGCTATCTGGAATTTGTCATCAAGCTGTTTTTTGCCTTTGGCCTGGCTTTTGAAATCCCCATAGCGACCATCATATTGATCGCGGCGGGAGTGGTTTCAGCCCAAAGTCTCGCCCAAAAGCGTCCGTATGTCGTTGTGGGCTGCTTTGTCCTCGGCATGCTGCTCACTCCACCGGACGTTTTTTCCCAGATGCTCCTGGCCATCCCCATGTGGCTGCTGTTTGAAACAGGGATTTTCTTTGGTCGGCTGGTAGTGCGCGAGCGCCACGGAACTCAGGAGCAGTAAGGCGTAGATTCGAATGGCCCCTACATAAGCGGCTTCGTTGCCGGTCCGCTTCGGGGTAGGGGTTCCAAGACACGCCGTGAACCCGTCCATGGGGGCTCTACACCCGCATCCCTGCGGGCGACGGTCTTGGAACCCTACCCCAAATCGGCCCTCAGCTCGTGCCGGGCCTCAGATTTTATTTTCGTTATATTGCCGGACTTCCCGGTCCCGAAAACCCATAAGGTAGAGAATGGCGTCCAGTCCCAAGGTGGAAATGGATTGCTTGGCTTCCGCCTTGACCAGGGGCTTGGCGCGAAATGCGATACCCAGACCGGCAATGGAAAGCATGGGCAGGTCGTTCGCGCCATCGCCCACGGCGACCACCTGCTCCAGGCGGATATTTTCCTTCGCGGCCAGCTCCCGCAGCAGCTCCGCCTTGCGCTGGCCGTCCACCACGTCGCCGCAGACCCGGCCCGTGACCTTGCCATCGACCACCTCCAGATCGTTGGCGTACACGTAGTCGACACCGAGTTTTTTCTGCAGAAAATAACCAAAATAATTGAAACCGCCGGAGAGAATGGCCGTTTTATAGCCCAGACTTTTGAGGGTGGTCAGCAGGTGCTCGGCACCCTCCGTAATGGGCAGCCTGGCCGCGATCTCCTCGAGTATGGCTTCGTCCAAACCTTTCAGCAGCGCCATGCGCTGGGTAAAGCTCTGCTTGAAATCCAGCTCGCCGCGCATGGCGGCCTCGGTGATGGCAATCACCTGCTCGCCGACGCCGGCGGCCTTGGCCAGTTCGTCAATCACCTCGGCTTCTATCAGTGTGGAATCCATGTCGAAACACACCAGGCGGCGGGTGCGGCGATACATGTTGTCTTCCTGAAAGGCGATATCCACGTCCAGTCGCGAGGTCAGCTCGGTAAAGTCCGCGTGCAGGCGGGTAATGTCAGCCGGTGCGCCCCGGGCGGAAAACTCGACACAGGCCTTGGATTTTTCATCCACATGGTCCAGCGCAACTCGGCCGGACAGGCGGCTGATATTGTCGATATTGAGGCCGTGCCGGGCGACCACCTCGGTCAAGGCCGCAATCTGCTCGGCGGTGATGCGCCGCGCGAGCAGTGTGATAATGTGGCGGCGTTTGCCCTGTTGACTCACCCAGTCGGCATAGCTGTCCGCGGTAATGGGATTGAAATGGGCGCGCATGCCCACGGCGTTCATTGACGCCGTAATGCGGTCGATCACCGGCTGCGATTCCACACCCGCCGGCACTTCCACCAACATGCCCAGAGACAGGGTATCGTGGATTACCGCCTGACCTATGTCCAGAATGTTGGCGCCATGTTCGGAGAGGATAGCGCTCACCGTTGAGGTGACGGCGGGCCTGTCGTGGCCGGAAATATTGATTAAAAGGAGTTCTCTCACAGAATGATTCTTCGCCAGCGTGAATAATGGGTGGCATTATAGCTTTACAGCCGCACCAGATTAAAATAGCGTTTCTGTTAACACACCCGGTTTCAGACTTTCTTTCGAGGATATCGTCATCCGTCTCATTAATTACGGCATCAATGTCAGATGCCTGCCCCGTCTCTTTTGTTTTAGCCTGGGCGCCCTCTGCACACTTCTGGTGACGACGCTGGTATTCGAGCATCGCATTGGCATTCTGGTTAAGCAACAGAGCCAGGACTATGGTATGGCCCTGGCACGCATGGCGGCACATCAGGGCATTGATGCGACTCTCAATCACGACCTGGTCAGCATGCAGATCATTCTGCAGGATGTCGTCGCCAATCCCGGTGTGGTCCTGGCCACCATCCATGATGTCGAGAACAACCTGCTGGTCCAGGCTGGAGATGCGCTTTTCACGCGCACTACCGATATCCCTCTCGACGCCTATAGTGCGCCTATAACCCTGCATGACAGCGTGGCTGGCTATGTCACTGTCACGCTCGCCACTATGAATAATCATCATCGAGCGGTCATGACCACGGTCGGCGGCATAATGGTGTTGCTGGCTCTGATTGGCATCCTCTCCCTGCACGAACACCGCGCCCAGGTTTTCGTACGGCGTCCACGGCAGCCTTTGGCTGATGATCAGGAACCCAGTGAACCAGAAGCCCTTGAGCCGGATTTTGAACTGGATACCACCCCTGAAGAAGACGCCGGGTCGACCGCCAACGTGCTTGCCAGAGTGCGCGTCCTGAACTTTTCAGCCCTGCGTCGACAGTTGAGCGCGGACACCTTCAATGCTGCACGGACTCATCTGGAGCGCCTTCTGGACGAGGTCCTGGCCCTGTATGGCGGGCGGCGGCGCTACCCTCCGGCGGAGGCTGGCGCAGCCGACCAGGCGGATGAATATCTGTTGCAGTTCGACGACGGCCGGGATATTGGCGAAGCCGCTTTTCGCGCAGCCTGCGGCACCCATTTGCTGATGCAGCTGGCAGCGCAATTGCGTCCATTTGCCTTCCGCTTGGGCGTCGAGATTATGCCTCTTGAGTCCACCGATGATTCTCTGGAAGTCATGGTGAACGGTGAAGAACTTCTGATAGCCCGGGAGCTGGCCGATCACACCCTGCTGCAGGAACGGCTGGAGTTTCATGATGACCTCCCGGATCGAGGGAGCCGTCAATTAGAGGATTTTCAGCAGCCTTTCAAGGCCTTGCTGGACAAGCAGTACCAACAATTGAAAGTCAGCAATTGAAAGCCAGCAGTTGAACCGGATTTAACCCGCGCCCGTCGGCGATTGCCCAAAATGACGACCATCACTTGCCATGTGGGCGATCTCCTCATTCGTCGAGCTTCTACCCAGGGCCTGGTTGCGGTGGGGGAAGCGGCCAAAGCTCCGGATCAGTTGCAGATGCTGGTCCGCGTATTTGAGGTTTGTCGCAATGAACGGACGGTAGAGAGGATCCGCCTTCTCATGGAGCTCTTGCAGTAACGCCAGACCTTGTTGCTGGCGTCCCAGATCTTCCGCATGTTGCAGGGGCATATAGAGGAAACACGCCTGAAGTGGCGACAACTGCGCATCCCAGCCTTGCCGCAACGCCTTATCGAGCAGTTGCAGGGCCTTGTTGTCGAATGCAAAAGCCTGGGCGCCGCCCCGAAAGAGATGGCGTGGCAACTGGTCCAACACCAATATGGCCGCAAGCAGCTTTTCAGGGCTGTCAAAATTACCCGGATCGGTTTCGGCCAGAGGTTCGATCCAGTCGCCAAACCGGACCTGAATTTCATGATCCATTGCAGCACTGGCCCTGAACCAGCGCCGGGAATGGGCTTCTATGGCGGAAGCGTCGGGCAGCTCTTCGCCAAACCAGTAGTCCAGAATTTCGTCAGCCGAGAATGTCGGATCCACCATGTCGCCTCCCCAACAGGTTCCCTCACTATTGCTTCCGCAACCGCAAGGCTACTCTCGGGGACAGTCCGGGGGCAAGCGGATCTATCAGAAGGTGCCGTCTAGTCGCAGATGACCGCGCGGTTGCGCCCGCCTTCCTTGGCGCGGTAGAGCGCTTTGTCGGCCGCTTCCAGCCAGGCTTCCGGCGTTGTTACCGCGGGACTCAATTCGGCGATGCCGAGGCTGACGGTAAAGTGGATATCCCGACCGTGAACCACCAGGGTTTGTGCGATCCTTTTCCGCAGGCGTTCCGCCACGATAAAAGCGCCCGACACGCCGGTATCCTCCAGCACCACCACGAACTCTTCACCACCAAAGCGGCCGGCGGCGTCGATTTCGCGAATACCATGCGTCAATACCTCGGCCGTGGCCTTGATCACGTCGTCCCCGGCGGGGTGACCACAGCTGTCGTTGATTTGCTTGAAATGGTCGATATCCAGCATCAGCAGCGATGACGGGCGCCGGTTGCGCTGATAGCGTTTGCACTGATGCATCAGTTTGTCTTCCAGACTCTGGCGGTTCAGCAAGCCGGTGAGATTGTCGGTACTGCTCAATCGCTGCAGTTGCAGGCGGTTGACAGCCTCTTCAGTGACGTCGTAAACAATCAGGCAGATATGGTTGACTTCGCCACAGGGATTCTTCAGCGGAATAATGGTGCAGTTCTGGTACATATGCGGCGCCATGCCAGTCACTGGCCGATAATTCAGGAAGTGGAACAGAAAGGCGCGCTGCTCCCAGGTGGTGAAGGCGGAGTTATGCAGTTCAAAGACCGTCTGCACCTTGCGTCGAAACCACTCCTCCGGCAACTCGGGAAAAAGCTCGAACAGATTGCGGCCGATAACCTCCTCGGGGGCCATGGCACTGTGATTCTGCATGAAGGAATTCCACAACTGGACCTGCATCTCCGTGTCCAGCACCACCAGACCGGCGTCGATATTCTGCAGCACGTCCATAAGCCAGTGAAATTCTTCCAGCAGATTGTCTGTAGTTATGAGTTTTTCCATGGTCGTGTTTTCAGTCTATGCACGGTTTATACATCCGCGTTATGTCTACGGTGTATGGCAAAAGTCAGCTGAGCAGATAATCCAGGCGCTTGGTGAGCGCCTGGATAGAGGTATCTGTCATGACCAGCAGCATGTCGCAGTTGACGTGGTAACCCTCAAGTTTGTAATTGATCTCGGTCACCAGTGCCTGGTCCCAAAGCGCGTGCTCGGCGCGGACAAGTTCCTCCACCCGGCGGTGCTGTCCCAGCACTGTCGGCGGCCCGAAGCTGAAACTCATATCTATCTGTTCAGCGATGCCGTTCAGGCAAGCGCCGAACAGGACATTGGTGGTGTCCATCAAAAGCTCCCGCTCGGACTGCTCATCCAGTTCACCGCAATAGTTCATCAGGCGGGCCAGGTCTTGAAAATTAGTGTCATTGAACAACAACATGGCTTCACCGGCGATACCGCCGCCAATAAAACCCTGGCAGACGCCGGCGATGGATTCCCTGGACTTGAGCGACTGCAAAGCCATGGCAATGTCTCCCGGTTTCATCACTTCGATGTGCGGCATCGACAGGATCACCCGGGTATCCAGCATCCGCGCCAACCGGTCCCCGGCCTGCCCCATGGCGACCTTCACCACTTCCCACAGGCAATCATGATGTTCCCGGCTCAGATCAAGAATGGCGCTCATGGATATCCCGAATTGGCTTGATATTATTTATTCTAGTCGTCCGGGGCCGAGATGCTTCGATTTCCAAAGCTTTCAGGCACACATCCCCGTAAAATCCCATGTTCAGATGCAAGTTCACTCGCCAGGAGAAAATAGCCATGCCGGATTCATTGACAGATGACTTTGACGAGAACTACGACCGCTTTATCGCCGAGGCCCTGGCAACTGGCTGTGTCTGGGGCCTGGAAAACAGTGAAGGCTGGGCGCTTTGCCCCGCCAACAGCAGCCGGGAAGCCGATGTCATGCCGCTCTGGTCGCAACCGGAATTCGCTGAGGTACATCAGGCGGATGAATGGAAGGATTATCAGGTGGTGCCTATAGCGCTGGAGGAACTTCTGGACGAATGGCTGCCGGGAATGCACGATGATGTATTGCTGGTGGGACCCAACTGGAATGCGGATCTGGAAGGGGATGAGGTGGAACCCCTGGATTTACTTGAAGATTTTGACCAGGAGGTCGACTGAAGCGGGTTGGTTCAGGAGGGCTCGGCATCGCCGCAGAGATAACCATGGAGTATATCCACCATGTTGTCCGCCACGAAAGCTTCAAGCTGACGCATGGATGAAAACAGTGGCGTCAGATATTGGGTTTTCTCCACATAATTCACCGCCAGACTCACGGCGTCGGCGCTCGCGGCCTTGGCTCCGCGGGCATCCACTCCCTTGGCGACGACCAGACCAAAATCCTCGCACAAACGTTCGAGGTGGGGGTAAAGCTTGAGTTCGCGGTCTCTACCCAGCGCATAATCCGAAGCTGATGAACATTGTGTCTGATACATCGTCGATGCCTCTCTGTATGCGTGCCGTTGGCACCTTAATCAAGGTTCTGTCAAAGTACCACCATTCATATGTTGACTTGCGTGACAGGCATCACAATCGGCTCTGCGACTGACGACCGGCCACGGTGTCAGTCAACCAGAGGCACTGGTAGGGCTCCAATTGCAGCCCGCCGTCAAAATCCAGCATCACCTCGCCGAGAAGGTCGTACCGCGCCTCGGGTTCGACCAGATCCACGGCCGCCAGCGGCAGAGTTTGCGGCTCATCACTGATATTGTGCAGGCAAAATATGTTCTGTTCGTGGTTGATGCTCTGCCGCCAGAAGCCGAGAACGTGATCCCCCAGTTGCAGTGTTAGCTGCATGGCGTTGGGATGAAAGGCCGGCTGTCGGTGGCGCACGTCCAGCAGGTGGCGCATGTGGTCGAACAGCTGCCCATGATGCCGGTCCGGATCCGCCAGAGCCTCCTGCAAATCCTCAAGGCGCCACTGATGCCGGTTGATGGCGCGGTTCTGTCCCGAAAGCTCCACCCGCCTCTCGTCATTGAGGGTGCCGAAAAAGCTGTGGATGTAGATGGCTGGAATACCTTCAAGTGCCAGCATAATGGTGTGCGCGCAAATAAATCTCGCCATTTGACCGCTACAGCCCGGGTTTACATTGCCGGCGGCCTCACCCTTTCGCCGGTTGAGAGTGCCCCTGAAGGCATCATAGAGAGCGATGTTTATCTCATAGGGCCGGCGCAACTCCTCCCCCACACTGCGCCAGGAAATACGACCGCCGAATTCCTGCATCAGCACGACCAGGCGGTCAATCTCCGCGTCCTCCAGCAACCCCTCCGCCGGTCGCAGTCCAATGCCGTCGTGGGAGGCGATAAAGTTGAGATAGGCAGTGCCGTTTCTAGCCGGCGGCATGCTCATCAGCCAAGTGCGCAACTGCTGACAATTACCGCTGGCAAGACTGTAAAGCAGCAGGGGGGGCAGCGAAAAATTATAGATGCAATGGGCTTCATTGACGTTGCCGAAGTAAGACAGGTTTTCGCGATTGGGAATATTGGTCTCGGTGATGATGATGGCTTCCGGATCGCAGTGTTCGATCAGGGTACGGAACAGACGGACAATTTCATGGGTCTGCGGCAGGTTAATACAGCGCGTGTTCACTTCCTTCCACAGAAAAGCCACGGCATCGAGTCGAAATATGCGGACGCCGCGATCCAGATAGAAACGCACGATATGAATGAATTCCAACAGCACCTGAGTGTTGCGAAAATCCACATCCACCTGATCATGGCTGAACGTGCACCAGACATGACGCGTACCGTCTTCCGTCTCGGTGGCACGCAAAAGTGGCGACACCCGCGGGCGCACCACTTCGTGCGGGAGCGCATGGGGATCCCCTTCAATAAAATAATCCAGACCGGGGTGCACACGTTTTTTGAAGTTCTGAAACCATTGATGGGCGGACGAACAGTGATTGATAACCAGGTCCGACATGAGGATAAAATCTCCTGCAATTGCCGTGATGTCATCCCAGGTTCCGAGTTCTTCATCGACGGATAAATAGTCCGTGACCGCAAAGCCATCATCGGAACTCCACGGGAAGAATGGCAGCACATGCACACCACTGACATAGCCGACAAGCTCTGCCCGCATGAATTCGCGCAATGTGCGTAGCGGCAATTTGCCCTCGCTAAAGATGCTGTCGCCGTAGGTGATGACAATGGCATCCTGTTGCGTCCATGGGTTGTGATGAATCTGGGGGCGCGCAATGTAATCGTTAAAGCGCATGGCGACCATAATATCCGTCAGCAGCGCCTCGACTTTGACCCGCGACATGTCCGGATAGATGAAGCGAATGTGACTTTCGATACGGCGGACAAGTTGTTCGCGCAAGCTGGGAGTCGTGTCAGTCATTCACCGTAGTCCCGCATGTCATCCTCAACCGCGGCGATAAAATCCTCCAGGATATTGGGCAGGGCACTTACGGCGCGATTCCAACTGGGAATGAACGGGCGTTCCATGGGATTCTCAAGAAAATTAAGGCCCGCTTTGAGAATATTTTCGGCAAACATTTCCACCGCTTTTTCCTGTTCATGGACGTCCTCGCTAAGGCCATTGATGCGGGCGTCGTTGTTATAGGTTTCGATAAAGTCCAGGGCCACGCGGAAATAGGTTGCCTTGATGGACCGAAACATTTCCGAGGAAAAAACCACGCCATTGGTGGCAAGCTTGCGAAAAATGGCCTTGCTGATATCCACCGACATTTTTGACAGCCCCTTGGTATCGTCATTCAGGGACAGGTCCTGATGCTTATGGTCATAGTTGTCCGCAATATCCACCTGGCAGATCCGGTTGGTGGCATAGTTGCGTTTCATCTCCGCAAGCATGCCGATTTCCAGGCCCCAGTCACTGGGCATGTGAATGTCATTGATCACATCGGTGCGCAACGAAAACTCCCCCGCCAGCGCATAGCGAAAACTGTCCAGGTACTCGAGATAATCCTGGGACCCGAGAATTTTTTTCAGTGCGCGCAATAGCGGCGTCACCAACAGCCGGCCGACACGCCCGTTGATTTTTCCGTGAGCAACGCGCGCGTAATAACCCTTGCAGAAGGTGTAATTGAACTGCGGGTTGGCAACCGGGTAAATCAGCCGGGCGAGCAGCATGCGGTCATAGGTGACGATATCGCAATCGTGCACAGCGATTGAACTGGTGCAGCCTGACGCCAGTGCATAGCCGAAGCAGAACCAGACGTTGCGGCCCTTGCCGGGATCCCCCGACGACAAGCCCTGATTGTGCAATTGTTGGTGAAGCTGCTGCATACGCGGCCCATCGTTCCACAGCACCTTATAATTTTGGGGAAGGCGCGCAAAAAATTTCAGCGCCTCGCGGTACTGGTTTTCATCGGCCTGATCCAGTCCGATGACGATCTCCGACAAATAAGGGACCTTGACCAGGTGATCCACTATCGGATGCATGGCGGGGCCTTCCAGTTCACTGTACAGGCAGGGCAATACCAGACCCAGGGGTCGCACTCGACTGAACTTCACCAACTCGATTTCGAGATCCTCGAGGGAACGGTCTGACAGATTGTGTAGCGTCGTGATAATGCCATTCTGATGGAAATCACCCATGGATAGGCTCCTACAGATACTCCTCGAGAATGTTGACAACGGCTCTACGCCAACCCTGTGGACCGGGTTCATCAGTAATCATCAGTCGCGGCGGTTGGCGGTTTTCGGGGAATTTGGGCAGCGGATGCGCGGGGGAGCGCACCAGTACGGCAATATCCCCTTCAATCAGCATGGGAATATCGTTGGCGCTGTCTCCCAGCACCGCCAGGCGCGGCCGTGGTGGCACGTACTGGTTCGCAAGCCAGAGCATGGCGCGGCCTTTGTCCGCCGTACCCATTACCTGGATAAAACGACCGCTGCGCACCTGGATCAGGCCTTCGTTCCGGAGCTCACCCTGGAACAGTTCGAGATTGGCATCCGAATCCTGCCACACCAGGGGCTCGCTGAAGCGCCGTCGCCGGGCGTTGACGGCGTTTTGTAGGGACAGTCCCGTCGCGTCGCTGATCTGGGCTTCGCTCATGTCGCCAAAGCCGGTGAAGCGGAATCCCTGACGGCGAAGACGCAGCAAAACCTCCCGAACCTGATGGTAGGGCGCCGCCATGGCTTTAACCCGGTATTCATCGGCCGGCTCGTTGTCGGCCAGGTCATTGTCGGATTCGGAGCTTTCGCCGCCCGTCCAGTCGCGGCGGGGCAGCGCCACGCCGGCGCCATTCTCGAAGATGATGGGTGCCTGGATATCCAGCTGCCATTGCAGCAGCCGACATTCGGCCAGGGTTTTGCTGGAATTGATCACCACCGGCACACTGCGGCTGCGGGCCATGGCCAGCGCCGGCTCGGCAGCTTGCCAATGATAATCATGATGATCCAGCAACGTGCCATCCAGATCTGTCACCAGTAGCAGGGAAGCTTGCAGCATGGCATATCTCCATGAGGCTGCCATTAACACACCCATTTAGCGTAATGAATCCACGGACGAACCGGGTTCATATGAGACAGTCGGACCAATGATTCATTCAAACGGTGGTCAGGGAGGATTGGCACACACACTCGACATCAGACGATGTGGGCACGGTGGATCTGGCGCTGACCCGGAGCCGCTCAGCGCCGTTTTTCGAGACTTTATCGGCCTATCTATTCCGCCTATCCGCTGGCATGCGTGGCTCTGTATACCCGCTCAAAAGATGCGTCTCGACCAGGAACCAACGGTAATTTCATTTTTCGCGCAATATCGCTCGCGGAAATGACACCCCGCACGCAGTGAGACTGACGATCCACAACCAGGCAGTGTTGCTCCCGAACAGCCCTTAACAAATGAAGCAGATCACCCAGGCGAACATGCTCAAGCTCGGCAATATCAAGCGCTTTCATCGCATGCCTGGATTTCATGAAATCGGTGGCACCCAGTTCACATCGATCATAGCCAAAGGCAACCTTTTTCAGAATCTCCTCTTCCTGTAAATCATCCAGGCTAACCACTCCAAGGAATTCCTCGTAATCGTCGACGACAAGTTTTAAGCGTACGTGTTGTCGCCTCATCAGGCCCGGGATATCAACAGCACGCATGTTGTGGTTCACAATCAAAGGCTTCTGTTGTTTGAAATCGGTAAGTACCGCCAGGGCGGGAGACTCGGCATCCACCACCTGGATTCTATCCGGCCAGGCCAGCTTGTCCACATCGTGAATATCATAGAGCTTTAGTGTGTTCATTTTTGTTTACCTTTCATGGATCCAGCGAGCGTCGGACACAAGCGTCCGCGCAACAACTGAGATGAATGAGAAATCAGAGACGAAAGTGAATCTACAAAAGGTAGTTTGGTGGCGCCCGAATGAGTGGCTGAGCATAAGACAGCGGGACCACGGCAGTCTCAACGACTGGCGTAGAATGCAGAGGTCTGACCGCCACCAGATTGGTGGCGTGGTCAGTTACAGTCGAGTGATCATCATCGGGGCCATTATCTGGAAGACTTTTCCAGGGCACCGCTACAAACGCGACAGTATTTCCAACCAGCGCCGGATCAGCCCGGTATATATGTGTTGTTGTAGTCTGAGCGAGAATGAAAAGGATACACGCCCAGAAAATATGTATGACAGAGTGCCGAAATAAACGCTGTTGAATGAGCCGGCGGAAAAGCGGTTTCATACCTAATCCTCGGAAACATCTATATCTGCCGACCTGTACTAAACCAGTCTACCGGTAGCACCAAAAGTCAGCGTCGATGCTCGAAACAGGATTACGCCATGGGGGGTGCGCGAGGACTCTCCAGCAAATATTTGGAGACGCCGAATGTCAGCGTGGGGAGCAGGCTATATTCGGATGTATCAGATGAGCCATCCAGGAGAGTCAGGCAGGACGCGCATATATACAAGGGTCCTTCGTCACCGCCGTCACTTGGCACAATATCCTTGTGGATGGCATCCGCCCTTACCCGCAGGCAATCCGCGTTACCACCGAAGACAATTTTATTCAGTTCAAGGGTGAAGGTGGAATCCGAGTAACTGGCGTGACTTCTCGAACTGGTACTTGTATAGGAAGTAATCCCGCACAGGAGCAACAGCGCCAAAGACATGCGCCAGAAAGCACTGGTCCTTTTGCTCTTGCCTGTGTCGGAATCTGGGTTCATTGTGGGAAACAACTAATTACGGTTATCTGAGTTTGGGGGCGATTGGGCCAATAGTCAATGATGCCCCCTTATATTTTGGAATCAATAAATCCCTTCAGCCGATTAAATTGCGACCTCGGCCAGATCACCCTTGCTTTCCAACCAGTCGCGTCTGTCCGAGGAGCGCTTTTTCGCCAGCAGCATATCCATGAGTTGATTGGTGTCGTCATCGGAGTCCACCGACAGCTGCACCAGCCTCCGGGTGTCGCGCGCCATGGTGGTTTCCCGCAGTTGCAGTGGGTTCATTTCGCCCAGGCCCTTGAAGCGCTGCACGTTGACTTTGCCTTTCTTTTTCTCGGCGGTGATGCGGTCGAGGATGCCCTGCTTTTCGCTGTCGTCCAGGGCATAGTAAACGTCCTGCCCCACGTCGATGCGATAGAGTGGAGGCATGGCTACATAGACATGGCCGTGCTTGATCAGTGCCGGGAAATGGCGGACGAAGAGCGCGCACAGAAGGGTGGCGATATGCAGGCCGTCGGAGTCGGCATCGGCGAGAATGCAGACCTTGTGGTAACGCAGTTTTTCCAGATCATCACTGCCGGGGTCTATGCCGAGCGCCACGGAAATGTCGTGCACTTCCTGGGACGCCAGAACCTCCTGGCTTTCCACCTCCCAGGTATTCAGTATCTTGCCGCGCAGGGGCATGATGGCCTGATAGTCCCGGTCCCGGGCCTGCTTGGCGGAACCGCCGGCGGAATCACCCTCCACCAGAAAAAGCTCCCCGCGAGTCGGATCGTCCGATGCGCAGTCCGCGAGTTTGCCGGGCAGCGCCGGCCCTTGGGTAACGCGTTTGCGTGCGATCTTCTTGCTGCTGCGCACGCGCTTTTGGGCGTTGTTGATGCAGAAGTCGGCCAGCTTGTCGCCATCTTCCGTGTGTTGATTGAGCCATAAGCTGAAGGCGTCCTTGGCCACCCCCGAGACAAAGGCAGCGGCCTCGCGAGAGGACAGGCGCTCCTTGGTCTGCCCGGAAAACTGCGGGTCCGCCAGCTTTGACGACAACACGAAACAGCAATTGCTCCAGATGTCCTCCGGCGTCAGTTTCACGCCGCGGGGTATCAGGTTGCGAATTTCACAGTACTCGCGCATGGCCTCCAGCAGGCCGGTGCGCAAACCATTGACGTGGGTGCCTCCCTGAGCGGTGGGAATCAGGTTGACATAACTTTCCTGCACCAGCTCGCCGCCTTCGGGCAGCCATTGCACGGCCCAGTCCACCGCTTCATTGCGCGCGGAAAAAGCGCCGGTAAAAGGATCGTCCGGTAGAGTCTCCCACCCTTGGGTCTGAGAGGTTAGATAGTCCTTGAGGCCGTCTTCATAAAACCATTCGTCGGTTTCACCGTTGGTCTCGTCCTTGAATGTGACGCGCAGGCCCGGGCAGAGCACGGCTTTGGCACGCAGGACATGGCGCAGGCGCGAGACCGAAAACTTGGCGGAATCAAAATACTTGGGATCGGGCAGGAAGCGCACGCTGGTGCCAGTGGTGCGTTTGCCACAGGTGTCAATTTCGTGCAGATCCACGGCCTTTTCGCCGTTCTGGAAACCGATGCGGTGAACCTTGCCATCCCGCTTGATGGTCACTTCCAGAATCTTCGACAGCGCGTTGACCACGGAAACACCAACACCGTGAAGGCCGCCCGAGAATTGATAATTCTTGTTGGAAAATTTGCCGCCCGCGTGGAGCGTCGACAGGATAACTTCCACCCCCGGCTTGCCCTGTTCCGGGTGGATATCCACCGGCATACCGCGGCCATCGTCGGTAACGGTTATGGACTGATCCTTGTGCAGCGTAACTTCCAGCCGCGTGGCATGCCCCGCCAGCGCCTCGTCGACGCTGTTGTCTATGGCTTCCTGAGCGAGATGGTTGGGTCGGGTGGTGTCGGTGTACATGCCCGGACGTTTTTTGACCGGATCCAGTCCCGTGAGAACTTCAATATCTTCTGCTGTGTAATTGGCCATTAAATCCAAGGTATCCAGTGTGAGTGGTGGACAGGAGCCCTGTCCGGGTTCGGTGACGGCAGGTTCAGGGTGGATATGGTGCCATAATCTTCAACGGGGATCAGCCACCGGCTCAAAGAGAAAGTTCACCAGCCGCGGCAGCCAATGTTCGAACCCCTCAAAGGCGTGGCTTCCACCTTCCTCCACCAGGAACCGGCTTCCCTGATATTTTTCGATGGCCTGCCGGTAATCCAGCGTCTCATCGCCGGTCTGCAGCATGACCCAGTAGTTCGCCAAGTTGCGCGGGATCAGATCAGCCTCGATCAGCTCCCGCATATCCGCCTGTGTCAGACGATATTCATCGTCAGAGTGGTAATTCTTGAGGGTGCGCCCGACAAATTCGGCGAACCGGTCCTGGGGCCGCACCGCGGGATTAACCAAGACCGCGCGGAGCTCATGGGTTTCGGCGAGGTAAGTGGCCCAGAACCCGCCGAGAGAGCTGCCCATCAGCCCAATGGAGTCAGCCGGAGTATCCGCCAGCAGTTCATCCAGAAGTCTGTCCAGGCTGGCTCGTGCTTCACCGGGGTAGGAGGACAGGAAGGGGCAATGGTAGCGGATATCCGGCCTGTGTGCGGTAAGCCATGCCTCTGTCTGTCGGGCCTTGGTGGACAGGGGCGAACTCAGGAAGCCATGAAGATAGACAAGTGCCGGCATAAATCTCCCGCGAGCGATGGTGGCGGAACATTATAGCGGCTAACGGCATAGAGCCGGAATGCGGGAAATCAGTAGCCTACGGATGCGAAATCGGTACCGTAGCTGCGTTCGGCGACGCGTACGACTTCACTCTCTATACGACCATCCGCGTGCAAGGTAAACCAGCGGTAGCCCGGCATGGTGTGATCGACCTTGAATTCGTCGGTGCGGGGTGCGAACTGAACACAGGTCGACGGGGTGGCGAAGAGTTTGACGCCCTTGCGCACAGCGGAAAATTCCTGATGCACATGACCCCAGGCAATGCCCTTGACCTGCTTGTAGTTGTCCACCACGGCAAAGAATTCATCGGCGTTGGTGAGCACATACTGGTCCACCCAGGCGCTACCCACGGGCACCGGCTGGTGATGCATGAAAATGAACGTGGGGCTGTCGGGGTGCTCAGCGAGAAGCCTGTTCAGGCGCTCCAGCTCGCCTTGATCCAGTGCACCGCCCTCTTCACCGGGAATGCGGGAATTCAGCAGGATGATGCGCCAACCGCCGAAGTTCAAAGCCTTTTCGTGAGGTCGCGGGCTGAGAATCGCGTTCATGCCGTCAAGGTCATCGTGGTTTCCGGGCAGCCAGGCAAGCGGCACCCGCGGCAGATATTTGTTGACCCGCGCGATAAAGCGATCGTAGGAGGGTGTGCCACCGTCATTGGAGATATCGCCGCTGGCAACAACCAGGTCCAGGCGAGATTCGCCAGCACCGATCAGTTTCAGCACATCCAGCAGACTCTCGTCGGTATCAAGACCAAGCAAGGTTTCGCCCGCCGTACTGCCCAGGTGACAATCTGTGATTTGAATTAAGCGCATAGGACGCGTCTTTAGGCGAGCCAGTTTATCCATGTGGTTAATGTGCCTCTAAAACGAAGCCATTTCTGTTAGTTCGATCCCTTAGTACCCAAGACGTTGAAGGCTATTTTCCATTATCGAGAACCTGGTCACAGTTCCCGATTACCACTATGCCCTGCTTCCGACAGAAGCACAGCCAGTCACCCAGAAATCGGTTCAACGACAACTTTTCATCTGGATGATACATGTGTTTGTTTGGATAGTCATATCTTGGCAGCCAGTGGCGGTGACGGTTCCAGCCCACCACTTCGGCCATGGCCGCATCGTGGTACAGGCGGACCCTCATACGCGCCGGCGTCATGAAGCTTACCTTGCCCGGGCTCTGCACCACATCCACTGTTGTGGTGTAGGGCGCGACCTCCACCACATGCAGGGCAATTCGCAAGTCCAGGGGGTGAGCGATGTGAAATGCCCAGTCCCGGCGGCCCTCGTCGAAGCCCGGCATCAGGGTCAGAAAACGGTGAAAATTAACCTCACAGAGGGCGTGATGGCCGCTCAGGTCGACGGAAAACGGGCTCGTCTGGGAGGCAGTGCGAACGCTGGCCATGGTTATTGGCTACCCGGCTGGCGCAAACTGGCGCGATTCGCCTGCAACCACTGTAAACCGATCAATGTCGAGGCATTGTTCAGCCGGCTGCTGAACATCGCGGCAAAGACGTCATCGGCAGGAATAATATGCAATCGTATATCCTCGTTTTCATGGTCCAGACCAAAAATTCCTCCGGCCTGGCGGAGATCACAGAGCCCGGAATAGAGGTGAACCTTTTCGTTACAGGCACCCGGAGTAGTGTAGTACGAAGTAATGAAAGCCACCTCAACTTCGGTGATACCCGCCTCCTCCTCGATCTCGCGTTTTATCACTTGATCGGGGGTTTCGCCCGGATCAACCAGACCCGCGACCACCTCCAGACACCAGGGGCCATACTCTGACTTTAGCGCACCGATACGAAATTGCTCGACCAATCCAATCAAATCATGGGCGGGATCGTAAAGAATCGCCGCGCAGGCCTCGCGCCGCACCAGCAGTTCCCGTTCCAGCGGCAGACTCCAGCCACCGCGAAACAGCCGGTGGCGCAGGCCATATCGAACCAGCCGCGCAAAGCCCTGGAAGAGGGTCTCCTCTTTCAGAAGCTCCACGTCGTGGCCGCTAAATTCTGATTTCCTCAAAGGCATGGCATGTCTCTATTATCGCTCTTGCAGGGAGTGGTGGGCGGAGCCCACCCTACGTCTTGAAGCTTGCGGCTTGAAGCTCCCATCAAACCTTATGATAAAGCTCGCTGCCCTGCTCCCTAAACTGGTGCGCCTTCTCCTTCATCTCCGCCTCGACGTCGATCATTCTTACCACGGCTTCTTCCACGGGCTCGATCCGGGTATCCATGCCCGCGTCCTCCCTGCCCTTGACGAAGTCGCGCACTTCCTGAGTGATTTTCATGGAGCAGAATTTGGGACCGCACATGGAGCAGAAGTGCGCAACCTTGGCTGAGTCCTTGGGCAGAGTTTCGTCGTGGTAGGAGCGGGCGGTATCCGGGTCCAGGCCCAGGTTGAACTGGTCTTCCCAGCGGAACTCGAAACGGGCCTTGGACAGGGCGTTGTCCCGCAGTTGCGCACCCGGATGGCCCTTGGCCAGATCCGCCGCGTGGGCGGCGATCTTGTAGGTAATAATGCCCTCTTTCACGTCATCCTTGTTGGGCAAACCCAGGTGCTCCTTGGGCGTCACGTAGCAGAGCATGGCGCAGCCGTACCAGCCGATCATGGCCGCACCTATGCCGGAGGTAATGTGGTCGTAACCGGGTGCGATGTCCGTGGTCAAAGGACCCAGGGTATAGAAAGGTGCTTCGTGACACTCTTTCAACTGCTTGTCCATGTTCTCCTTGATCATGTGCATGGGCACATGGCCGGGGCCTTCGATCATGCACTGCACGTCGTGCTTCCAGGCAATCTTGGTCAGCTCGCCCAGGGTTTCCAGCTCGCCGAATTGCGCCTCGTCATTGGCGTCGGCCAGTGATCCCGGGCGCAGACCGTCGCCCAGGGAAAAGCTGACGTCGTAGGCCTTCATGATTTCGCAGATGTCTTCGAAATGGGTATAG
The DNA here is from genome assembly GCA_964515945.1 of uncultured Cellvibrionaceae bacterium. Taxonomy (GTDB): domain Bacteria; phylum Pseudomonadota; class Gammaproteobacteria; order Pseudomonadales; family Cellvibrionaceae; genus CAYQQJ01. Next base: position 8,248 of record CAZEWY010000027.1, on the reverse strand, counting down.
AGGAAGCTTTCCTTGTGGTGAGCCAAGCACCACTTCGCCATGATGGAGCCGCCGCGGGAAACAATGCCGGTCACGCGCTTGGCGGTCATGGGCACGTAGCGCAGCAATACGCCGGCGTGAATGGTGAAGTAATCCACCCCCTGCTCGGCCTGTTCGATCAATGTGTCGCGGAAGATTTCCCAGGTCAGATCCTCGGCCACGCCATCGACTTTTTCCAACGCCTGATAAATCGGCACAGTGCCGATGGGCACGGAGGAATTGCGGATGATCCACTCTCGGGTCTCATGAATATTCTTGCCCGTGGACAAGTCCATGATGGTGTCCGCGCCCCAGCGAGTGCCCCAGGTCAACTTGGCGACCTCCTCTTCGATAGACGATGTCACCGCGCTGTTGCCGATATTGCCGTTGATCTTCACCAGGAAGTTGCGGCCGATAATCATCGGCTCGATTTCCGGATGGTTGATATTGGCGGGGATGATGGCGCGGCCCATGGCCACTTCCTGGCGCACGAACTCCGGCGTAATGTCATCGGGAATGGCGGCGCCGAAAGAGTGTCCCGGGTGCTGTTCAGCCAGCTTGCCCTGCTCCCGGGCCTGTTGCAGGCTCATGTTTTCGCGAATGGCGATGTATTCCATCTCCGGCGTGATAATGCCCTGCTTCGCGTAGTGCATTTGGGATACATTGCGGCCGGGCCGGGCCTTGCGCGGCGCACGCCGGTGCTCGAAACGCAGCTTGGCGAGCTGTGGGTCGCTGTCCCGCTGGCGGGTAAACTCGGAGCTGTTGCCATCCAGCAGTTCGGTGTCCTCCCGCTCCAGAATCCAGGGCGTACGCACTTCGGGCAGGCCCCGACGCACATCGATGCTGACCGCCGGGTCCGTATAGGGGCCGGAGGTATCGTAAATGCGCACCGGCGGATTGGCCTCGCCACCAAACTCGGTCGGCGTATCGTCCAGTGTGATTTCCCGCATGGGCACACGAATATCCGGCCGCGAGCCCTCGACGTAAATCTTCGTGGAGCGGGGGAAAGGCTGCACGGAAAGTTCATCAACCTTCGCGCTTGTACTGAGAAATGCAGTATCTGCCGAGCTTGTCATAAATATCCCTTAATCAATGAATGAAAAATTCTTGTGTCTTGTCTAAACGGCGCCTACTTATGCAGTTCTGTTCGCCGGTCCGCTTCGGGGTGGGGCTTAGAACTTGAAGCTTGTAGCTTCACCAAAACTGATAAAGCGCATGCACGGGACCATTGTCTCCAACCAGCCCAAGACGTTCGGCATTGGCAATAGCACCCTGTATATGGGTTTTGGCAGCGGCCACGGCTTGCTTGAGAGACAGCCCCTGAGCAAGCCCAGCGGCAATGGCGGTGGACAGGGTGCAGCCACTGCCATGGGTATGGCGGCTGTCCAGGCGCGGGCAGGCAAAGCTCTGCACGCCCTCCGCCGTGGCCAGATAATCGACCGCCAGCTCACCGGGAAAGTGCCCGCCTTTCAGCAGGACGGCGCGGGGCCCCAGAGCAAGCAACTCCTGCGCCTGTCGCTCCATGGATTCGTGATCGGTGGCGGCTTCGCACTTCAGAAGCGCCGCCGCCTCCTCCAGGTTCGGTGTCAGCAGGCTGACTCGCGGCAGCAGGTTTTCCCGCAACAAGGCCTCGGCGTCCCCGGCAAACAGACTGCCGCCGGAGGTGGCATAAAGCACGGGATCCATGACCACATGCTGAATGTCCAGTTGCTCCAGTTCGTCCGCGACCACCTGAATGATCTCGGCATTGGCCAGCATGCCCAGCTTGATGGCGTCCACGGCCATGCTGCGGCTGACCGCCCGGATCTGTGCGCGCACCTGTTCGGCTTGCAGGGTGTAGACAGCCTCAACCGCCTCGGAGTTTTGTGCGGTGACAGCGGTAATGGCCGTGGCCAGATGCACACCAAAGGCAGCGGCGGCTTTGAGGTCCGCCTGGATACCGGCGCCACCACTGGAGTCACTGCCAGCGATTGATAAAAGCACACGCACGGGTTTGTTGGGCCGGTGAGGCTGTGGGTTCGAGCTCATGCAGGCATACCTCAACGATAATGGGAAGATTAGCGACGAGGGCGGGAGGAGCGGACGGGGACTGAAGGAATGCGGCCGGGTACACTATCTCGTTCCCTACGCCGGTACTAACCGGATCAGGTCGACGGGTATCTCTCAGCGCTCAGCCCGGAAAAGAGCGGGCGCACCCCGACAAGACGAAAGGCCAGTCTAGATAAGTCGTCTCCGACTGTAAAGCGAACGGTACTGACTTAACGTCCAGAACGAGCGTAGGGGCGATTTGGGGCGGGGTTTTTCAGGACCGTCGCCCGCAGGGCCGTTCATTGGCGTCCATGCCATCACGGCACTAGTGCATCCTGCACGTCGGATGCGGGTGTAGAGCCCCACGGATGGGTCCACGGCGTGTCCGGGAAAGCCCTGCCCCGAAGCGGACCGGTGAACGAAAACCACTTCAGCCAGCGCGCCCCAAAAACCTGCCTTTACAATTGTCACACAAACAGCAGTCGACGATCAGGCGCCAAACCGCTACACTTTCGGCTTTTCTTTAAGGGCGCACCCTTTATTTCCCGCCGCCCAAACCATGATGAGCAGGATCTCCATGACTAATAACACCTCCACGATCAAAACTCTGAGCCAGACAATTGCCGTGGCCATAACCGGACTCGGTCTGTCGGTGGCTGTCCATAGTGAAACTCTGGAAGAAATTTATCAGCAGGCGCTGATCAATGACCACCAGTTCAAGGCGGCCCAGGCGGCCTATGCCGCGGGACAGGAAAATCTGGCTATCGGCCGCGCCGGCCTTCTGCCCCAGGCGGGCGTTTCCTACCAGTATACCCGCAGCGAATTGACGATAGATCCCACGGATGGCGGAACCGGGGGGGAAGAAACCACTACTTCAAAGGTGTTGAGTGCCGAGCTGGTTCAACCCCTGTTCGACATGGCCGCCTGGTACAATTACCGCCGCGGAGCAAGCCTGTCCAACCTGGCCGAAGCCCAGTTTCATCTGGCGGAGCAGGACCTCATCATTCGCACCGCCGAGGCCTATTTCGAAGCTCTCAAGGCCGTTGATACGCTGGAAACGGCCATCGCCGAGGAATCCGCGCTGGGTCATCAACTGGAACAGACCCGGCAGCGTTTCGAGGTGGGACTCACGGCCATCACCGAAGTACATGAAGCTCAGGCTGCCTATGATTCCGCCGTTGCTTTGCGATTGACCAGCGAAGGCAATCTGGGCATCGCCTTTGAAGCCCTGGAAGTCATTACGGGTCACCCCTACAACCAACTGGCGCCGATCAAGGACCAGTTTCCGGTCGACAAACCGGTACCCGCTGACCGCCACGAGTGGGTGGAAATGGCCGTGGAAAATAACTACGCCCTCAACGCCGCCTCCCTGAGCGCCGAAGCGGCCAAACGCGCGTCCCGAGCCCAAACCAGTGAGCACCTGCCGACGATTTCAGGGCGATTGGCGTATGGCGACACCAGCAGCGACAGCGACAGCACCCTGATCGACCCCGCTGGGGATCCCCGCTTCTTCGAAGGCGAGGAGACCTCTGTTTCCGTGAGCATATCCCTGCCGTTGTTTGCCGGCGGCGGTTTATCTGCCCAGCGTCGACAGGCCCACCAGCAATACCTGCAAACGCGAGAAGAGTTTTATCAGACTCAGCGGGACGTAGTGCAGGATACTCGCTCGTTATATCTGAGTGTGATCACCTCTGTCGCCAGCGTGAAGGCGCGGGCGCAGGCCATTACTTCCAGCCGCAGCGCTCTGGAAGCCACACAAGCCGGCTATGATGTGGGAACACGGGACCTGGTGGATGTGCTCAATGCCCAGCGCAGTCTCTACAGCGCCCAGCGCGATTACTACGATGCGCTCTACACCTATGTCCTCAATTCACTGCGCCTCAAGGCCGCCGCTGGCCACCTGTCGGGCGAGGACATCGCCAATCTCAACCAGTGGCTGGATCAGCAAAACCCAGTGAGCCGGGACAGGTTGTTATAGAGCTTCAAGCTGCAAGCTAAAGCGGGGTGGACTGCCCACCGTGAAAATGGCCAGCTAGCCACCCACTTGCAGCTTGCCGCTTGCCGCTTGCGGCTTGTCTTTTGGAAGGTAACGCTGCAACAGGGCTTCCACTCGTGCCATGGCACCGCGATTCGCGTCGGCCACTTCATGAGCGGCAGCACCCTGCTCGCGGCGATGTTGCGGATCCAACAGCAGTTGATTGACAACCCTCGCCAGACTATTGGTGTCGTGGACAATATTCAGGCCGCCGCTTTTCAGCATCAGACGCGCCACTTCAGCAAAATTGAACAGGTGAGGGCCACTGATCAAGGGCAGTCGCCAGGCAGCCGGTTCAATCAGATTGTGACCGCCGGAAGGCACCAGGCTACCCCCCACGAAAGCCACATCGGCGACCCCGTATAACAGCAGCATTTCGCCCATGGTATCGCCCAGTATCAGATCGACACCCTTTTCCGGGGTTGCCCCCCAGGAACGGCGCGACCAGGACCAGCCGGAGGCCTTGCACAGCTTCGCCACCTGCTCAAACCGGTCGGGATGGCGCGGAACCAGAACCAACAGAGTGTCCGGGTGCGCCTGCTTGATTATGTCAAATGCCCGCAGCACCATTTCCTCTTCCCGCGCATGGGTGCTGGCGGCGACCCAGACATTGCGGCGACCATTGTCTGTCCAGGCACTTTTAAGAGCAGCCGCCTGATCAATCAATGACGGGCTCAGAGTCAGATCGAACTTGATGCTGCCGGTCACTTCACAGGAAGCTCGTGGCAGACCCAACTCGATAAAACGCTGCGCGTCTCCTTCGGCCTGCACGGCCAGGCAACTCAGATCCTGCAGAATTTCCTGCATCAACGTGGGAAAGAAGCCGTACCCGCGCGCCGACCTTTTCGACATGCGGGCATTGAGCAATATGACCGGGATCTGACGTCGGCGACAGGCTCGGACCATGTTGGGCCAGAGCTCGGTTTCCATGATCAGCACCAGGCGGGGGCGGGTTTTTCTCAGAAAAGGCCTGAGCAGCCAGGGGAGGTCATAGGGAATATAAGCGTGCAGCACGCGGTCGGAAAAGAGTTCGGCCACGCGCTCGGAACCCGTGGGCGTCATGGTGGTAATCAGTACCTGCACATCGCCACGTGCCAGCAGAAAGTCAACCACGGGAGCGGCGGCGATGGTTTCGCCCACGGACACGGCATGTATCCATACCAGGGGCTTGTCCGCAGGGTCGGCGTCGATCAGGCCGAAGCGCTCCAGAAGGCGCTGGCGGTAGCCCGGCAGGCGACGCCCACGCCACCACAGGCGCGCAAGCACCGCCGGCAGGGCGAGGGTTGATAACAGGGTATAAAGTAGGCGCATTAAGATACCCTATGAATTACAGTTACTTTTGAATACAGTTACTGAATCACAGTTGCTCTCACAGCCACTCTCACAATTACTCGGCAAACTGAACCGCGTGCAGTGAGGCATAGTAACCATTGAGTTCCAGAAGCTCGATATGACTCCCCTGTTCCACTACGCGACCTTGATCCATAACCACTATCCTGTCGGCTTTTTCAATGGTGGACAGCCGGTGAGCGATCACCAGCGTCGTGCGGCCCTGCTGCAAGCGGTCGAGGGCCTGCTGTATCTGTTGCTCGGACTCGGTATCCAATGCTGACGTGGCTTCGTCCAGCACCAGAATCGGCGCATCCTTGAAAAGCGCTCGCGCCACCGCCAGGCGCTGACGCTGGCCGCCAGACAGGCGCGCGCCGTCTTCGCCGACCAGTGTATCGAAGTCCTCGGGCAACTGCTCGATAAATTGGCTGGCATAGGCATTGGTCGCCGCCCGCTCAACGGCGGTCCGATCAAGATGTTCATCATCCACGGCGTAGGCGATATTCTTCAACACAGTGTCATTAAAGAGCACGGTTTGCTGGTTCACCAGTGCGATCTGCCGGCGCAGACTCGCCAGAGTGACATTTTTTATGGGCTCACCGTCTATCAGGATTTCGCCTTCCAGCGGGTCATAAAACCGTAACAGAAGGCTTGCAAGGGTGCTTTTACCGCTGCCCGAACGCCCCACCAGCGCCACTGTCTGCCCCGGTTCTACAGTGAAGCTGACTTTGTCCAGAGCGCGCTTGTCATCAGCGTAGGCAAAGCTGATGTTGCGGAATTCGATGCGACCCTCCGGTTTGGGCAATGTTTTTGTGCCCTGATCCGTTTCCGGCGGCATATCCATGACCTCGAAAATCGATTCGGCGGCGGCCAGCCCCCTCTGGATGATTTCGTTAACGGAGCTGAGCTGGCGTATGGGCTTGGCGATCATGGCCGCGGCAGTGACATAGGCCACCGCTGAACCGGTACCCGTGTCCCAGAAGAAGAGTATCAGGAACAGCAGAATCGCCAGATCCACCGCAATGACCTGGTGGAACACCGGCGCCTGGGCGGCGGATATCCGCTGGTATTTGGTGCCCAGCCGGGTATTGTCGTCGCTCGCTTCGGCGAAGCGTTTGGCTTCGTATTTTTCGCCGCCGAAGCTGCGCACCAGGCGAAAGCCCTGCATAGTCTCGTTGGCAATGTGGGAGATGCTCCCCATGGTCACCTGCATGCGTTGGCTGACCTTGCGGAAGTAGCGGCTGGCCAGGGCCACCAGCCCGGCCAACACCGGCGCCAGCAGCAGGAAACTGAAAGTAAGCTGCCAGTTCTGGTAAAACATGTAACCCAGTAGCGCCACTACCGTAAAGCCATCGCGCATCACTATCTTGACCGCGTTGGTCACCGCACCGGTCACCTGCTGGATGTTGTAGACGATCAGCGACACCAGCTCGCCGCTGTTGTGGGAATCGTAGAAGTGGCTGGGCAGGTAGACCATGTGGGAGAAGAGGCCCTTGCGCAGGTCATTGACCACATTGAGACCGACCCGGGAGATATAAAAATTGCCCAGGTAGGAGCCAATGCCATGCACGACGCGCACAGCAATCATGGCCAGGGGCACGTAGATCATGAGGGTCTGGTCGCGGGTTTCCAAACCCGCGATAAAATATTTCATCAGGTGTGCCAGCAATGTTTCCATGGCTGCCAGTATGATGAAACCAAAAACGCTGATGACAAAGTAGTGCTTGTATTGGAATGCATAGCCCAATAAGCGTTTATAGAGATCCTTGCTGTCGAGTGATGCGGCAGTCTGAGTCATGGCGTATTGTGGCGATAATAAAAATTAGCGAAAAAAGCATGCCAAAGAAAATGCACGCCGTGGCGTGCATTTTTGGAGGCTACTTTACCGGGGCCAGCCATTCCGTGTGTAGCGGCAAGCGTCCCTTGACCGCGTCAAAGTAAAGGGTCTGGAGTTGCTCGGTCACGGGGCCCCTCTCGCCAGCACCTATGACCCTTCCATCGAGTTCACGAATTGGCAAAACTTCCGCCGCGGTCCCGGTAAAAAAGGCTTCATCCGCAACGTAGACCTCGTCGCGGGTGATGCGTTTCTCGCGCACCTCGTAGCCGCACTCCGCCGCCAGCTGAAAGATGGTTTTGCGGGTAATACCATCCAGGCAGGAGGTCAACTCCGGGGTGTAGATTACACCGTCGTAGACCATGAAAAAGTTCTCGCCACTGCCTTCCGCCACGTAGCCTTCGTTGTCCAGCAGCAGGGCTTCTTCACAACCACTGTCCAGGGCCTCGCGCAGGGCCAGCATGGAATTGATGTAGTTGCCATTGGCCTTGGCCTTGCACATGGTGATGTTGACATGGTGCCGGGTAAAGCTCGAGGTGCGTACCTTGATGCCCAGCTTTTTGGCCTCGGGCGACATGTAGGATGGCCAGTGCCAAGAGGCCACGATAACGTGGACCTTGAGGTTGTCGGCGCGCAAGCCCATGCCTTCTGAACCGAAAAATGCCATGGGCCGCAAATAGGCTTCGTGCAGATTGTTTTCCCGGACCACCAGGCGCTGGGCTTCGTTCAGCTCATCCTTGCTGTAAGGCATGTTCATGCGCAGAATATGCGCGGAACGGAACAGGCGATCCGTGTGCTCCTTCAAACGAAAAATACAGGTGCCGTGGTCGCCGGCTTCATAAGCGCGCACGCCTTCAAAAACACCCATGCCATAATGCAGGGTGTGAGTCAGCACATGAACCTGGGCATCCCGCCAGGGAACCAGCTTTCCGTCAAACCAAATAACGCCGTCTCTATCGGCAAACGACATAATAATCTCCTGACAAATTGAAGGAACCTCTGAT
>CAZEWY010000026.1:0-27365 GCA_964515945.1 uncultured Cellvibrionaceae bacterium | reverse complement strand
ATACCCCTCCCAAGAATGCCGTAATGACCTTGTCGTCATTGACGATGGGGCTGTCCGTAATGGACGTGGAGAGCTTTTTGTACTGGAGCGTGCCCCGCCAGCTCCAGTGTTCGCTGACTGGCCGCGACCAGTCCAATTTGATGAAACCGCTGATGCCGCTGGGTGCCCGATAAGCCGCCGATAGTCGCGATACTTCACTGGTTTCAACACCATAATAATAATGCAGCAACTCAGCGCTCTGCCATATGGCGCCTCCCGCCAGCGCGAAGTCGTTGCCGCCGCGCTGCCAGGACTTGCCCAGCCCGAGGCGCAACTCATGCCCGTTGTGGATTGCCGCCACATCCTGAAGCGCCTGGGCATAGCCATCCACCGGCCCCAGCGCCACCGCGTATTCGAACCCGGCCATGGCTGCCATGCGGCGCTCGTGAAGGTCATCCAGGTCGACCCGGTCTTCGGCGGTCCAACGTTCCCCCGCAGTCTGCTGCGGTGCCAGCATGCCGGAGGGCACAACGGCGGTACTCAAGGTAGTGGTCTCAACGAAAAAGTTCTGCGGGTCCCAACGGCTGAAAAACAGCTGGTCATAACCCGGGGTCAGCAACATATTGAGCATCTGAGTGTCGGACTGATGCAGCGTGTAGCCGATATCGAGATTATCGAGAAAGAAGCGCTCACCGTAGTAGCTGATCTCCGGTAGTAGAATCAACGGAATTGTCTCTCCGTCAATAACGGGGTTGGTGCGCAGACCCAGCCCGACGCCAAGCGCCAGTTGCCACTGCCCGACTTCCACGCAATTGCGGGAATTCTGCTGGCAGGTCGGGGGCGCATCGGCATGGGCGATGCCTGCGCAGCTGAAAGCTGCGATAATGAAAAACCGGGCTATGCACAGAGATTTGAACAACATATCAACCTGTATAGTGACAATATGGGTAATGGCTTATGTTGCCCCAGGGTGCACAAGGTCTCCAGCGACACCTGGTAAAAAAATGTGCCAGTACAGTGTCAGTACAATGCCCGGATGTTGACTGTACAGCGATAGAAACATCGGCTGGGTATGGGCCAGACCTGTATTTATTCTCAAACATTAACCGGATCGGATATGCGCGTATTGATACAAAGGGTGAGCCGCGCCCAGGTTGTCGTCGAAAATGTGATCGTCGGCAGTATAGACCAGGGTTTGCTGCTATTGATAGCCATGGAAAAGCAGGATAACTGGGCAACCCTGCAGAAGATGGCCGACAAACTGCTGGCCTATCGGGTGTTTTCGGATGCGGACGGCAAAATGAACTTGAGCGTCAAGAACATCAAGGGCGGCATTCTGGCCATCTCCCAGTTCACCCTGGCCGCGGATACCCGCAAGGGCCTGCGTCCCGGGTTTTCCAGCGCGGCGCCGCCGGAGCGGGCGGAAGAGCTCTATAACCAGTTTGTGACCTTGCTGAAACAACAGCACGCACCCGTGGCTACCGGTCGATTTGCCGCCAATATGCAGGTCGAGCTGGTGAATGACGGCCCCGTGACTTTTCTGCTGGAGCTTTAGAGCGGCCTCAGCAAGACGAAATACCTCTTTCAGCACATCCTTTAGAAATTCACCCAGCTATTCAGCGCCGGCAGTTTGAACCGCTGCGACCGGTAACGCAGAATAATCCCGTCATTCAGAATCTCCTCCAAAATCAGCCCTTCGGCAACGGTCCCGCCCGTGCGGAAGGTGGTGCTATTGATTTCGACCAGACGATTGGCGGGATTTGCCTCGTAGTGATGCACCGTGTAGAGAATTGACGGCAACATCTGCTGAGTGCTCCAGGAGAGTTCGTCCACCCTGGGAATATCCGGGTGATCATCCAGCGAGGCTTCCGGGGCAGGCGCGGGCTCCGCAGCAGTCTGCGCGGCTGGTTGCTCTGTCTGCGTCTGCGCCGTCTGGGCGACATCCTGTTGGTCAGCTTGCTCCGCGCTTGGCTGAGTTCCAGCTTCTGGCGAAGTTGCGGCGGAAATCAGCGACACGGCGGCGGTCGACTCGTCTGAATTCGCTGACTTTTGCGCCGCAGGCCGCACTTTGGCAGGAACAGGCGTGCTGGCCGTGCGGTAGAGGTCATTGACCTGAGTAGTTGTGGATGTTGTTGTGGGTGTGGATGTTGTCGCGGGCGCCGGACGGCGCTGACTCATTGCCTGTGCCGAGGCGGGAACAACCGCCGCGCTTGTCAATTCTTGCCCATTGTCGACAGAGCCTACGCTCGCGGAGCCCGGCACCCGCGCCTGCGCCACGGGGGATGCAGGGGATCGGGGTTCCGCAGCCAGGGGACTGGGCGCCGGCAATTCCGTCGGCGGTGCCACGGCCTTCAGGATCACAAAAAGCAACGCGCCCACGACAATCACCGCCAAGGCCAGCCACGGTAGCATCCTGCTTCGCGATGACTGTTCAAACGCCGCCGGCGCGTAATGGACCGTCGATAGCTGCGGCACCGGTTGGCGCTCTTCCTGGCGTTCGCGCTGGGCTTTGTTGAGTGCATCCAGAATAAGGGACATGGCGCCGATCTACCTCTCAGCCGACAGTAGCGGGTTGAGATCCTGCAGGGTCGTGTCCAGACCCAGCTGTTCATTGAGCGCCATGAGCGTACGCAGGCCAAAAACGCCATCATCGCGCAACTGATGGTTGCGCTGAAATATCTTGACGCGTTCCGCCAGGGCCTTGTTAAAGCGGGCGGTAGCGAGAGGTTTTGCCTGTCCGTCCAGTTGCGCAAAGCGCGCCGCGATCCAATCGACCATGGGGCCTTCCTCGCCATAGGCAACCGCGTCGGTATATGCCTCCGGTTTGTGCCAGAGGTAGGTGACTTCACCGGTCCAGAGCGGACCCAGTTCGCCGAGGGCGACCCGATGCAGGTGACCTGCGACTTTCAGGGATGCCGTGGTGTCATCCAGACCGACCAAGGTCGCGAAGCTTTCGATTTTGGCGGGTGTAATCAATCGCAAAATGGCGGGGCGGTTGAGTTCCCGTAATTGCGCCCAGGTGTCAAACCGGCTTGTCTCGCATCGATAGCTGACGGCGACAAGGGCTTCACAGGGAGCCAGGCCATCCGCTGCAAAAGCCTGTATCTCGAAAGCCGGTACTTCAAAAGCCAGGGCCTCGAAAAGATCGCGCAGAGCTTCGCCTTCTTCCGGGTGAGAGTATGGAGGGTATGGACTAGCCGCCCCGGCGGGCGCTGTATCGGCCAGGGTGTCGGGAATAGTATTTTTCAGTGAGGGATTTTTGGCGTGCACGGCGGTCGGTGAAGCTGATTCCTCCAGTGTTGATTCAACCATCCTGGCCGGTAAAAACTGCCAGGCGACCGCAGCCACGGCAATCATGGCCAGGGCCATGCCGCCCAGCCGCAGTGCCGCCCCGAAACGCCGGTCTGACACCGCTGGCACCTCTTCCCCCAGCACCTCCCGCCGGGCCTGACGGCAGATGTTGCTGTCGATTCTTGTCTTGTCCTGGCTGTAGGCGCCCAACAGCATGCGGTCGCAGAGAATATTGATCAGGCGAGGGATCCCACGGCTGGTTTCGTGGATATTGGCGACAACGGCCGCGGGAAATGGCTGGTCGCTCTGCTTCATGCCGGCCACGTGCAGGCGGTGAGCGATGTAGGCGTTGGTTTCGTCCAGTGTCAGGGCGCGCAAATGATAGCGGGCGGTAATGCGCTGGGACAGTTGCCGCAAACCGGGCTTGGCCAGCAGCCGGTTAAGTTCCGGCTGCCCCACCAGTATAATCTGCAGGAGCTTGCGCGTGCTGGTTTCAAGATTGGTGAGCAAACGGATCTGTTCCAGCGTTGAAACCCGCAGCAACTGTGCCTCGTCGATAAGCAGCACGGTGTTGCGGCCCTTGGTGTGGTTGGCTAGCAGGTAGGCGTAGAGCTTGTCGGTCAATACCTTGATGCTGGACTCGTCGGGCTCGCGGACAATGCCCAATTCGTCGCAGATGTCCGCCAGCAGTTCCGGTGCGCTGGCGACCGGGTTCAGGACTATGGCGAGGTCGGTGCCCTCCGGCAGTTGCTCGAGCAGACAGCGCACAATGGTCGTCTTGCCGGTGCCCACCTCGCCGGTCAGCAGCACAAATCCGCCACTGCTCACGCCATAAAGCAAATGGGCCAGCGCCTCGCGGTGCTGGCTGCTCATATAAAGGTAATGCGGGTCTACGGCTATCGAAAAGACCTGTTCTTTCAAACCAAAATAGCTGTGATACATAATGAGCCGCGCCTGAGCGCCCTATCGGCAAGCCCGCGCCGCGTCTGGCGTGGTGCCGCGAGCGCGAAAGCAGCCCCTATGGCCGCCGCAAGTCGATGGGTGGAAATATTTATGAATTCAGCCTGCTCTCTGACATGAAACCTGACATGAAACCCATGGTGACATAAGACCTGAAAGCCAAGCAAGGAACAGACCCAACGCGGGGATGATACCGACAATCCCGCCGCAAAGCATCTTTTGACGGCGGGACGGGAAGCGGGAGGCTGGGCGAAGAAGCATTCGGGGCAGTGGCCGCAATGTCGTGAATGTTCGCTTTTCGTTAATTTTCCCGCGGCAGGTTCTCGAGCATATCCTTGCGACTGTTAATCATCTCTTCATAGGTTTGCAGTGTCGACAAATCCAGAAAGTCGTCACGCAGACGCAGTCGCTCAAGTTGACGCTCAAGACAGGTGATTTCGCGAATGAGTTGCTGCTGAAGAACGGACGTGTTGTTAAATACTGCGCCAAGATGATTGACGTGATGTGCTTGGTTCATATTCCTTACTCACCCTAAGCTGTATGTTGATTTGTTTTTTTGGTGCTTCAGCACCTACTGAGCACCCTTTTCTTTTCCACATAAGAACAAGCATAGACAATTTGAACAGAAAAAGTGCCTTGAGTGAGTTGAAATTATTGCCAAATGTTAACCATTCGTCGCTTTTTTTGAATTTTTATGCAACCCGAGGCGTTATTCAAACCCGATTCGTAAAAAATTTATTATTTTTTTGAAATTTTTTCGGCCCATGTAAAATTTACATCGCCAACAACATAGAAACTCGGATTCAAAAGCGTCGGTTTTTGATTGTAACTCAAGCGTAAAAAACGGTCGGTATAAACGGCACCGCCGGCAGCTTCCACCACGGCCTGTGCCGCGGCCGTATCCCATTCACTAGTCGGCCCCAGGCGCGGATAGAAATCGGCTTTGCCTTCGGCAACCAGACAGAGTTTCAAGGAACTGCCCACACTTTTTGTGGTGACGCTCGCGAAGGAATTTTTCAGGCGCTCCATTAAAACGGCGGTTGCCTCAAGTCCATGGCGGCGGCTGATGACCACCTCCAGCGGCAAGCCGCGATCCTGTCGCGACGACACATCGCGCACCTGGATAGCCTCGCGAATACCAGCCTGCCATTTTTCCGCGCCCGCACCTTTTACACCGGTATAAGTGGTGTTGGAAACCGGCGCGTGAACGACGCCGAGAACCGGCTCACCCCCGTCGATCAATGCAACGTTAACGGTAAAGTCTCCGTTGCGCCCGACAAATTCCCGGGTTCCATCGAGGGGATCCACCAACCAATAGCGTTGCCAGTGACGGCGAATTTCATAATCAGGCGCCTCGGCCTCTTCACTCAGGACGGGAATACCGGGCAATAATGCGACCAGACCAGACACCAATATGTCATGGGCGGCCCTGTCGGCCGCCGTGACTGGCGATTGATCCTGCTTGTACTCAATATCGAAGTCAGCCGCGTAAATAGACAGAATGGCGCGGCCGGCGGATTCGCACAGGCTGACGACTTTATCTAGCAAAAAAGTGTCTAGCAGGAGGCCATCCAGCTGGCGATTGTCAAGCAAGGGGTTGTCCGGGCTATTCACTTTTGCAGGCTTCGCAGCCAGTCGCGCGTCAGATACAACGCTGCGATTGAGCGCGCTTCGGCGAAATCCGGCCGCGCAACCAGACTTGGGATATCGTCGACAGGCCAGGTGACCACCTCCATGATTTCCGGCTCATCGCCTTCGCAACGCTCCGGATAGAGGTCGCGGGCCACGACAATTTGCGTGGCATGTTGCATATAGTTGGGTGACTGGGTCATGTTCTTGAGCATGGTCAGTTGCCGCGCGCCGTAACCCGCCTCTTCCATCAATTCCCGATTGGCGGCCTCGCAACAGTCCTCCCCAGCCTCGACCTTGCCCTTGGGCAAGACCAGCTGATAGTCCTCGACACCCGCCCCATATTCGCGCACCAGCACAAATTCCCGATCGTCCAGCACCGGCACGATGATTACCGCGCTGCCGCTACCACCGCGCAGGCGCTCATAGGTGCGTTCCACACCATTGCTGAAACGCAACTGCAGCTCTTCCACGTGAAAAAGTCGACTGGCGCAGACTTCTCGGCGCTTTAATATCTCCGGTTTTGTCGGCATACTGATTGGCCCCTGTTATCGGCCCTCTTTATTGATAACCCTGGTCTCGACAACCGTGGTTTACCGATTGAGTGGAGGTACCTTTATGACTATCACTAACAGAATGCATTATACGCACAATGATTGATTGGCAAACGGTAGACACCGTCCTTCTGGATATGGACGGGACCCTGCTGGACTTACATTTCGACAACTATTTCTGGCTGACGCATTTGCCCCAGCGCTACGCGGAAGCTCATGGGATTGAGCTGCATGCGGCCAGTGAAGAACTCAATGCCCATATCAAGGCATTCGAGGGAACCCTCAAATGGTACTGCCTGGATCATTGGTCGACGCTGATCCAGATGAATATTGCCGCGCTCAAGGAAGAGATCAAGCATAAAATTCAGCTGCGCCCTCACAGTGAAGTCTTCCTACAGCGCTTGCGCGCCGCCGGCAAGAAGGTCATTCTGATTACCAACGCGCACCCCGCCGGTTTGAGCCTGAAGCTCGAGGTGACGCAGATCGATCAATGGCTCGACATAGTGATTTCGTCTCATCAGTTTCAGCAGCCCAAGGAGGAACAGGCATTTTGGCGGCAGTTGCATGCCCAGGAAAAATTTGATCCAGCGCGGACGGTTTTTTTCGACGATACGCCGAGGATACTGCGCAGCGCCAAAACCTTCGGCATTCAACATCTGGTTTGCGTTACTCAGCCGGATATGCAGAAGCCTCCGCGCAAATCCGATGAATTTATTGATATCGGTCATTTCGATGAAATCATGCCTTATGAATGATTCCAGTTTAACCAATTCCAACTTGGCCAATTCCAAGTTAACCAGGGTGCGCATCGACAAGTGGCTCTGGGCCGCGCGCTTCTTCAAGACCCGCAGCCTCGCCAAGCAGGCGATAGAGGGCGGCAAGGTGCAGGCGGACGGGCAGAAGGTGAAAGCGAGCAAAGACATCTCTGTGGGCGCACTGCTGCGCATCCGCCAGGGGTGGGATGAAAAGGAAGTGGAAGTCATGAGCCTCTCGGAGCAACGGCGCGGAGCCCCGGAAGCCGCGCTGCTCTACCGTGAAACCGACGAGAGCGTTGCCAAACGCGAGGCCCACGCGGCAGAGCGCAAAGCCATGGGCTCCAATGGCGTGCAGACCGAGGGCAGGCCCACCAAAAAGCAGCGGCGACAGATTCACCGCTTCAAGCACATGGATGACTAGGTATCCCGTTGGGCAGTAGAAAAAACCGGTTTCGAGGGCTGTCAATGGAATTTTCAACAACCTGCTGGGGTAAAATACCCAGCCAGTCCGATATTCACATGGAAATCCTGAATCCCATGACCGAACCCCTCCACAGTGCCGATCAGGTACAACGATTCATCTTTGACGAGAGCGCCATTCGCGGAGAACTGGTTACGCTTCAACAGGCATACCAGGACGCCATTGCCACCCAGGCGCTGCATCCCCTGGCGAGCCACCTGCTGGGCGAGTTCCTGGCGGCCGTGACGCTGCTGTCCGGCAGCCTGAAGTTCGATGGCATCATCAGCCTTCAGGCCCGCGGCGACGGCCCCATCCCTCTGATAATGGCCGAGTGCAGCCACCAGAAGGACATACGCGGCATAGTGCGCACTGCCGACACCAATCTGGATGCGCTGAGCATCGAGAATTTTCCCATGCTGATTGGCAAGGGCGTGCTCTTCATCACCATTGAGCCAGACAAGGGCGAGCGCTATCAGGGCATAGTGCCCCTGGAGGGCGCCAGCCTGGCGGATTGTATCGAGGATTATTTCCTGCAATCGGAGCAATTGCCCACCCGGGTATGGCTGGCAGCGGACCGCGAGCGTTGCGGCGGGCTGCTGTTACAGGTGCTGCCGGCCATGGCGGATGCCGCCGGTGCGCGCGATGAATACTGGAACCTGGTCTGTCATCTGGCGGGGACCCTGCGCCCCGACGAACTGCTGCACACGGAACAGGAAACCCTGCTGTTCCGCCTGTTCAACGAGACGCCGGTGCGCCTGTTCCCGCCCAACCCCGTGCGTTTTGCCTGCAGCTGCTCTCGGGCCAGGAGCGAGAATGCCCTGCGCTCCCTGGGTCAGGCGGAAGTGCAGGAACTACTGGCGGAAAGGGATATCATCACCATCGACTGTGAGTTCTGCGGGCAGACCTACTCGTTCGGGGAAAAGGATGTTGCAGACATGTTCGGCGACGAGGGCGGGCCGCTACATTGATGGGAGAAAGAGATGCGGCGCATCGGCTGCATTTTGAATTTCGTCGGGTTACGGGCGCTTGCGCGCC
Organism: uncultured Cellvibrionaceae bacterium; assembly: GCA_964515945.1. Lineage (GTDB taxonomy): Bacteria > Pseudomonadota > Gammaproteobacteria > Pseudomonadales > Cellvibrionaceae > CAYQQJ01. The sequence continues at coordinate 18,702 of CAZEWY010000026.1, read as the reverse complement.
TAACCGCCTACGGTATCCCGTTCACCGTTTACCGTTCACTGCTCACTTCCAGATAAGCCTTCTCCAGGGCTGCGACGTCGGGAATCGCGAACTCTTCCACACCGACTTTCACCCGCATCAGTTCACAGGGCTTCTTGACCGGCTGTTCCTTGATATCGTCCGGCGCTATGCGGGCCATGCGCGGGAGGGCGCGCGTCGGCACGGCGATAAATGGCAGGTCATCACTCACGCCGGTGTTGTTCAAAACCGCGAACCGGCCCTTGGGCGTGAATTCCGTCACCGGGTCACCGCTCAACCCCTCAAAACTTACCAGTGGGACTTCGCGACCGCGCCATTCAAACGTGCCCAGTGACCAGTCAGGAAGCCCCTCTCCACGCTGGCACTGCGCCATGGGCACCATTTCCGCCACAGTCACCGTGGGAACCAGAAGGGTCCTGCCGTGCAGCGGCAACAGCAGGCAGGGAATTTCGGGAACCGGCGCGGTTTTCGCCACTTGTTTCTTCTTGTTCATAAGCTGTTATCCGGACTGAGATTGCTGGCCTGGGTCGCGCTGCTTTCGTCGCTGTGGTCGTTACTCTCGTCGTCGCTCTGCTCATCGAGGGCACCGTCAACCTCAATATCGTCCGACAATGGGGGGCATTCGGCCGCCAAATGCCAGCGTTCATGCATGAACTTCGATGCCAGTGCCTCGGGAGAGCCGATAAAACTGACACAGCTCGAGTCAATGGCGCATTGGGGCATGGAGTCGATGGCACAGGTGGAAGGCTCCTGTGCCCAGATCTGCCCTCCCAAGCGCTTCATAAAAGCACAACTGCGCTGACCGTCGTCGCCCATACCGGAAAAAATGATGGCGCCACTGCGCGTGCCATATCGTCGCGCCACCTTGGCCATGACCTGATCGATGGAAGGACTGTAGGGCCCCTGCCAGGGTTGGCCACTGGGCTGTATGCTGCCGTCTCCGGTGAATTCCAGCGCGCTCCCCGGCGATACTATGTACAGGGTTCCCTCCTCCAGCACACAAAATTCGTCGGTGGAGCAGACGTTCCAGCGACTGCTGTTGCCAATAACCCGCTTCAGGGTCGCGCTGGTCTCGGAGCCCAAATGTTGAACATAGAGCAGGGCAACCTGGTCCGGGATCTTTTCGAGCGCGCGCAAGAATTCAGTTACGGCACCGGGTCCTCCGGCCGAGGCGGCAATCACCCAGACCTCCCGGGCGCGTTTTGCCACCCGCGCCGGCTCCTGACGCCCCGCAAGTTGTCGGAGTTTGCCGGCAATGCGCCGCGAACGCTCGCCAAAGTCGGCGAGGGCGTCGCCAAAATCACTGTCGTCGTAAATAACCGGCACCGCCCGGGCGTCCAATATTTCCAGCATGGACTGCGCCTCGTCATAGTGGGTGTCGAGCCGCACCAGCCATGCGTTTGCATCCGGCAGAGCATCCGGAATCTTGCGGGTCGCGTCCAAGGATCCGACCACGTGGTGGCCCGCCTCCCGCACGATCCGCCCCAGCGCGTGAAGTTGCTGGGGAGATTCCGCCATCAGCCCTATGGCCAAGCCCGTGTCAGCCATAACCTACTTCGCCAACAACTCTTGAATACTTTCGAGCAGCGTCTCTTCCTGATAGGGCTTGCCCATGTAGCGGTTCACACCCAGGCTCAGGGCGTGTTCGCGATGCTTCTCACCGGTGCGGGAGGTGATCATGATGATCGGAATACCCTGCCAGCGCGTGGTGGTGCGCATATTTTTCGCCACTTCAAAGCCGTCCATGCGCGGCATCTCAATATCCAGCAACATCAGGTCCGGAATCTCATCCTGTAGAATACGCAGCGCGTCCACGCCGTCCTTGGCGGTGATGACGTTGTAGCCCTCCCGCTCCAGGAAGCGCGTGGTGACCTTGCGCACGGTCACCGAGTCATCGACCACCATGACCGTTTTGCTGACCTCAACCTGCTGTGCCAAACGGGCCGTTTCGGCCATGGCATAGATGGGCGCCGGGGCGGCCAGGGCCATCTCCTTGCGCACCAGGGCGTGGAGATCAAGAATCACGACCACGCTGCCGTCGCCCATTACAGTTGCGCCAGACAAACCTTGCACGGTGCTGAATTGCGGCCCCAAGGCCTTTACCACGATTTCGCGGCTGCCCATGATCTCGTCGACCTGCAAGGCCATGATGTGCTGCTCCGAACGCACCAGGATGACCGGCAGCGGCAGTGACTGGGCGTCGAGCCGGGGCATGACGTCTTCGCTCAGCATGGAGCCGAGGTAACGCACCGGAAACTGCTCGTCCGCGTACTCAAAGCGCGCGTCGGGATTGGAATAATAATGCTCCAGCTCAAAGGGGCTGATGCGCACAATACCTTCGATGGCATTGATGGGGACCGCATACTGGTCGGGCCCCAGGTTGACCATCAATGCCCGGTTGACCGAGACGGTAAAGGGCAGACGCACACTGAATTCCGTGCCTTCACCTTCCCGGGAATCTATCGCCATGGAGCCACCGAGCTGCTTGATCTCGGAATGGACCACATCCATGCCGACGCCGCGCCCGGAAATCTGGGTAACGCTCTCCGCGGTACTGAAACCGGCGTGCAGGATAAACTGCATGATATCGTGGTCACTCAGGGGGGCGTCGGGGCTCATGAGGCCCCGCTCAATGGCCTTGTCACGCACTCGCCGCAGATTGATGCCACGGCCGTCGTCCGCCAGGCGCAGGAGTACGTCGCCGCCTTCCCTCGCCAGGCTCAGCACTACCCGACCGCTCGCCGGCTTGCCCGCACGGGTGCGCTCTTCCGGATTTTCGATACCGTGGTCGACGGCATTGCGCAGCATGTGCTCAAGGGGGGCAACCATTCGCTCAAGCACTGAACGGTCCAGTTCGCCTTCGATATTTTCCAACTCAAAACTGACTTCCTTACCCAGTTCCGTGGCGACCTGACGCACTATGCGACGCAGCCGCGGCACCAGCCGGGAAAAGGGCACCATGCGCGAGCGCATCAAACCTTCCTGGAGGTTGGTGTTGACCCGGGACTGTTGCAACAGCAGTGTTTCCGTGTCCTTGACCTTATCGGTCAAGGTCGATTTAAGGTCGATCAGATCGGATGCCGACTCGATCAGCGACCGGGACAGCTGCTGCAAATGGGAGTAGCGGTCCATTTCCAGGGGATCGAATTCTTCGTTCTCCGCCAACTGTTCCTGACGAAATACCACCTGAGCTTCAGTTTCAATATCCAGACGGCGCAGTTGCTCCTGCAAACGGGTCAGGGTGCCGTCGATTTCGTCGATGGCGCCGCCGAGATCATTGATCTGGGTTTCCAGGCGACCGCGGCTGATGGAGGTTTCACCGGCCAGGTTGACCAGCTCTTCCAGTAAGTCCGCCGAGATCTTGATGACTTCCTGCGGGCTGGAGCGCCGCGCCATTTGTGCAGCGGCCTGCGGGCCACCGCCTCCGCGCCCGCCCATGGAGAACGCACTGCCGGCGTCGCCGCCACTGTCCTGGGGCGCCGCTTCCCGGGCCTTGGGAGAAAAGGGCAGAACGTTGGCCTTCGCGGAAGCGGGTGCGGCTGACCCAGGGGAATCAGCCCCAGGGGACCCAACTGCAGTGGGCGTCACGGCAGGGGCCGGAACCTCCGGAGGCGGACTCTCGCCGGCCAGAGCGAGCTGCACGGCCCGTACCTGGCGCAGGAGCCTGTCCTGGTAGGCTTGAATGGTTTCGAAAAAAGCCTGGTCGGGATCTTTCGAATTCTCGCCCAGAAGGTAACTCTCGTACTCGTGAGTAAGCTCGCCCACATCCATCAAACCGGCCAGACGCGCCCCGCCCTTGAGGGTATGCAGTGCGCGCGCCATGATTTCCATGCCCTCGGTGCTGCTCCAGTCGGACTCCCAGATACTGATGGCTTCGTCCAACTCCTCCGTAAGTTCGCTGGCTTCCTCGAGGAAGATCTCGATAATCTCTTCATCGTAATCTTCGTGGTTGACATCCAATAGCGGTGGTATGGCCGCGTCATCGCCCTCTTCGCTGGCAACCGCACCAGGGTTCTCCGTGGTGGAGTCCGCTGCTGTAGTTGAAAGCTGGTCCAGCTCCAGTTCATCATCATCGGCGGAGGCTTCGAATTCGGAAATTTCGAAACCCATATCCATGGGTTCGCTGTCTTCGGCGTCCGATTCAGGCATGCTGTTCAAAGGTTCATCCGAGAGCTCGGGAAGCGGCAGCTCGGCATCTGCCTCGGCTGTCAGGTCCAATTCATCATTCAGGTCCGACAGTTCTTCGGGAGCGTCCGCCCGGGGCGTATCGGACAGATCAAAGGCTTCATCGGAAAGCTCAAGGAATTCATCGGAGAGTTCGAGTGGCTCATCGGTAAGGCCTGTAGGCTCGCCCGAAAGACCCGGCTGGAACTGGTCACCATCCTCTCGCTGAAGCTCTTCACCTTCATCTAGCTGAAGCTCTTCCCCTTCATCTAGCTGAGGCTCGTCCCCTTCATCTAGCTGAAGCTCCTCGGAAAGCAAAAACTCGCCGCCGTCAAACTCCATTGCCGTGTCGGCTTCGGGCTCGGGGGGCATAGCCAGATCGTAATTGATTTCCTCGCTATCATCCCCGATGGTTTGATCGGACTCGAAGGCACTGGCGTCAAGCAGATCTTCTTCAGCGCCGGGCATTGATTCATCAGCGAGAGTTTCGCGGGCGACTGTCTCACCAGGTACGGTTTCACTGGGTACCGATTCATCCCCGGACACGGACGCCGGTTCGTCGAGGAGCTGCGGACTGTTGAGGAAGTCATTCAAGCCCGCCAGCAATTCATCGGGAACCGGCTGCAGGTTTTGCCCCGCAGCCACGGCGTCCACCTGATCCAACAAGGTATTGTGACCCTGCTCGAGCAGATTGAACACATCGTTATCCGGCGCGATTTCGCCAGCCAGACAACGGTGATAGATGGCGTGCAGCACCTCGCTGAGCGCGGCCATTTCAGGCAGGTTTGCCTGCTTGGCCCCGGTTTGCAGAGTGGTTAATTCGGCAACCAACGGGTCTATTTCCGAGCGGTCGCTCAGGTCCGTCTGCCAGCGCCGCAGGATCTTGTCCGCGTCCAGCAGCAGCTTCATTTCTTCCGCCATAAAGATGGATAGAAGTCGCGGATCGACCTGCTTCTGACCGTCCCGTTCCATTTCCTTCTGTCGCACCAGCGGGCCCACCGCCAGTTCCCTGAGTTCGGCAGTGCGCGCCAGGAACTGCGGTGATTTCGGCAGTTCCACCGGCTCTCCGCGCTCGATGGCTTCGAGCCCGAAACGGATATAGGCAATGGCGTCCTTGGTCAATTGCAGAATATCGTCGTTGATGTTGACCTGGTAGGAGCGCAGCTCCTTCACAAAACTTTCAAACGGCGTTGCCAGAAGGGCTATGGGCGTGACATGGGCCATGTGGGCACTGCCCTTGAGGGTGTGCAGAGCCCGCTGCATGTCGTCGCTGGGTGGTGTGTAGAGCGGCGCCGCGGCTTCCATCTGAGCCACGAAGGCTTCCACAGTCGCCAGATGAGATTCGGCTTCCGAGGCGAAAATCTCCCACAGTACCTGATCATCGCCGTCTTCCGACTCTTCGCTCGCGGATGGCGCAGCTGCCGGGAGCGGCTCCGGGGTGGTTACGGCTTCCGGCGGAGTCGCGGACGGGGCGTCATCATTGAGCCGCCGACTGGCGGCGCGGCGCAGATCGGAGGGAATTTCGCCCTTGGCTGCGGCGAAAGCCCAGGCACCGTATTGTTCCGTCAGGGCCTTTTCGGGGTTGCCACGCTTTTCTTCAAAGGCTTTCACCAAGGCAGGCAAAAGCTCCAACACCATGTCGATAAGGGCAAAGTGCTCGTCCTCCGGCGTAATAGTATTGTCGAGCACCCGATTGAGCATATTTTCGATGGCCCAACCCAGCTCGCCGATATCGACCGCCTGAACCATGCGGCCGCTGCCCTTGAGGGTGTGGAAGGCACGTCGCACCGTGGTCAGGCTGTCCTGATCCTGGACGTTCGCCCGCCATTTGGGGAAGAATTCGACCAGGGTTTCCTGAACTTCTCCGGCCTCTTCCACAAAGATCTCGACGATCTCGTCGTCGATGTCGCTTTCTTCCGGCTCGGGCTCAGCCTCCGCCTTAACCTCAGGTTCCTCCCACGCCGGCTCAACAGGCGCTGGCGCTTGATCCTTGTCGCTTTCGACGCTATCGCTATCTGCGGTGGCCGATTCCTCAAGTGGTTCCGGCTGCGGGTCTTCCTCCACGGCAGCGGTCGTCTCGGGCATGTCTTGCTGTGGCGTCGGCTCCGGTTGCAGCGTCAATTCCGGTTCCGGGGTCGCCGCCGGCAGATCCTCCGCGGCTGCTTCGACTGGCTCTTCCACCGCGGCTTCCGGCGCTTCCGGCAGTTCGCGGGGAGCCACGGCATAGCCGAGCGCGCTGATGCTCTCCTCAGCCAGGTCGAGCAGATGCTCAAGGTCCTCGTCGCTGTTTTGCAGCAACCGCTCGATGTAATAGTCCACGCTGGCAATGGTGTCGGCAAGATTATCCAGGGTCTGCCAATCCGGTGCCTGTTGGCTATTCAGCAGCTGTTCCTGAACATAGCGCCCACAGATTTCCGCGATGGCGGCGGGACGCGGCAGGGGGATCATTTCCAGGCCGCCGCGAATATCACTCATCAGGCGGGATACGTTTTCCAGATGCTGAACGTTCCATTTGGAAGCGATGTATTCAACGATAGCTTCCTTGGCCTGCTCCAGCCCTTTCTGGCACTCGGCCAGAACCGCGCTTTTGGCGTAATCGATTTCGATGCCACGCTCATCCACCGAGTCGAGATCGCGATTCTTGCCCGCGCCCTTGGCCACGGCCTGCAACCGGTGTTCGATTTCGATAATCCGCCCCGCCACCTGCATCAGGCGGTCTTCATCGACCCGGCCAGAGTTGCAGATGTCGTTGAGGAGGTCGAACTGCTCCATCACCTGCTTGCACAGATCGCCAATTCCAAGCACAGCCAGCGTATCGGCAATGCGCTTCACAATGGGCAGGACCTCGTTCAGCTCCGCGAGGCCGCCCTGACCCGACAGCGAGATGTCGAGAGTGTGTTTGACCGAGTTGATTTCATCCTGGAGCGCTATGACAACCGAGCGAATGGCCTCCGGATCCGGCGCGGAAATAAAATCCTTGTCGGAGCTGCGCCCGCTGGCGGCACCGTACAGCAGCGCAGCGTCCAGGTGGTAAAGCTGTTTGACTTTGGCGACCCGCTCGCCGCCCTCCTCCGCCCGGGCAATATAATAGAGAAGATTCTTGAGCAGACTTTCCCGGCTCGGGTTATCGAAGGACTTGGGGCTGCCCTCGGCCAGGAGACGGAGCTCGCGCGCCAACTGACGCAAGAGGCCGCGCACGGCCACGCTCAGCTCGATTCGGTCACCCTCCAGGGCCTCGACCAGGGCCGAGGCAAGACTCCAGACCGCATGGCTGCGCGTACCGGCGGTGAGGGCGTCAAGACGGGTACAGACCTTCTGCAGATAAACGAGATTTTCCTCGACCTTGACGCCGCGCAGGACGCTGGCGGCAGCAAACTGGTACATCTCTCGCAGCTTGTTCAGTACCGGTTTCAGTTTGTTCTCATCGGCGGTCAGGGGATGACGCGAGCCCTTTATCTGCTGGGACGGAGACAGATCCGGCGCAAACAGATTGGTTTCACTGAGGTAGGTCTGCTTGCGCACGGCGCGCAGGTCGTTGAGCAGCGGCAGAATAACCCCGGGGTGGTCATCCCGCTGGTTCTTGACGTGGTCGAGATAGATGGGCAGTTGCAACAGCGACCGCATCAGCACTTCATGGGCTTCGGATGCACTGGAAACCGCGTCGGCCATCAACGCTTGTGCCAGATGTTCCATCTCCTCGGCGAGCAGGGAGGCGCCATAGAACTCCACCATTTGCAGGGTGCCATGCACCTGGTGGATATGCGTCAGGCAAAAACGTATGCGAGTCGAGTCCTTGGGATCCTCAACGTAGGCCTCCAGAGCTTGCCTGGCTTCCTTGAGGGTATCCTCAATTTCGCCGATAACCCACTCGAGGGCTGCATAGTTACGCGTATCTCCCATAAGGAAGTCCTATTGTTATTTGCGAATGTAAGCTTGCACGTCGTCGACGGCCAGCCTTTGCATCCGCGGATGAGTCCAGTCCGCCGCCTCGCCCAGACCCACAATCAATATGCCGCCCGGCTTGAGGCGTTTGACAAAGGCGTTCATGACCTCATGCCGCAACCAGCGGCGGAAATACACCAGAAGATTCTGGCAAAAGATCACATCCAGCTGCACGCTGGGCATTTCCTTGATATTCAGGACATTGGCTTTATTGAAGCAGACGCGGTCTTTGAGGCGCGCGTTGACCTGAAACTTGCCCTGATCGGTTTCGCTGAAGTACCGCTGGCGGAAATTGCTGCCGACATTCTCCAACTTCCGGGCGCCATAGATGCCGCGCCGCGCCAGTGTCAGCGCCGCGCTGCTGATATCCGTGGCGGTGATGCCGTAGTAAGGCTCCACACGCGCATATTCAAAGCAGTCGTTGATCACCATGGCCAGCGAATAGGGCTCCTCACCGGAGGCACAGCCCACGCTCCAGACATCGAAACTTCCAGAAAGCGAACGATTGTTGATGCGTTGTTGCAGATAGTTGCAGGCCACATTGATGGACGGCTGATGGCGAAAAAAGGAGGTTTCCTTTACAACCAAGCGGTCGATCAGCACGCTCCACTCGACCATGCCGGAGACGCCGTCGAGAACCCGCCGGTAGTACTGGCCGTAATCCTCGTGGCCCAATTCGCGCATGCGCATTGAAACCTGGGTCTGGAGGAATACGCGCTGGTGGTCGCCGAGATAGATGCCCGCACGCTCCTCCAGTAATTTACTCCACTGATCAAACTGCTGATCGGTAAGCCTTGGCGCCGACTGAAGAGACCAAACCATTGAAACTAATAACTCCCGAAACTATGGCTTGGCACGAGTGGCCTGCTCTTTGGCACCGATGCGTCGTACCAGTGTTGTGTCTTCATCTTCGTCTTCATAGTCTTCGTCATAGCCAAAGGCTTCGTCCAGGGACAAATCGATGAATTCATCGTCGTCGTCCACATCCTGGGCATGGACCTCGGCCTCGCTGAAATCATCATCTTCCGGAACGGAGGAAGACACTTCGGCAGCCTTGACCGCGTGTTCGCTGTCGCGCACCTCTTCCGGCAGCTTAAAGCCCGTTACCGATTCGCGCAGATCCGTGGCCATTTCGGCCAGATTACCGATCGCGTTGGCCGTGGCGCTGGTACCGGCGGAGGTTTGCGAGGTGATTTCCTGAATCACATTCATCGTATTGGAAATATGACCGGCCGATGAAGCCTGCTGACGCGCGGCATTGGAGATGTTCTGAATCAGTTCAGCCAGGTTGGCGGATACCGATTCGATCTCTTCCAGTGCCACACCCGCATCTTGGGCCAGACGGGCTCCGCGGACCACTTCTGACGTGGTCTGCTCCATGGAGGTCACGGCCTCATTGGTATCGTTCTGAATGGTCTTGACCAGGGTTTCAATCTGTTTGGTCGCGGTGGCGGATCGTTCCGCAAGCCGCTGCACCTCATCCGCCACCACCGCGAAGCCTCGACCGGCGTCACCGGCCATGGAGGCCTGGATCGCGGCGTTCAAGGCGAGGATGTTGGTTTGGTCGGCAATGTCGTTGATCAAGCTAACGATATCGCCGATCTCCTGGGAGGATTCACCCAGGCGTTTGATACGTTTGGAGGTATCCTGGATCTGTTCGCGAATGGTATCCATGCCGTGGATGGTGTTCTGTACCACCTTGGCGCCGTTTTTCGCGATGGATACAGACCGCTCCGCAACACCCGCGGATTCAGAGGCGTTGGCGGAAACCTGGTCGATGGTGACCGCCATTTCGTTAACCGCGGCGGAGGCGCCGGCAATTTCCTGGGCCTGGTGCTCGGAAGCCTCGGCCAGATGCAGTGCCGTCTGCTGTGTTTCCTGGGATGCCGCCGATACCTTGGCCGATGTCTCGTTAATGCGCGACACCAGGACCCGCAGCTGGTCCACCGTATAGTTGATGGAGTCCGCGATGGCTCCCGTAAAGTCCTCGGTCACAGTGGCGGTGGTTGTCAGGTCACCATCCGCCAGGTCGGCCAGTTCGTCGAGCAGCCGCAGGATCGCGTTCTGGTTCTTTTCATTGGTTTCCCGGGTTTCGCGCAGGCGGGCATTGGTGCTGCGGTTGTACTGCACGGCAATCAACATCAGGAAGAAGAGCGCCAGGCCGCCGACGCCCATGAGGGCATAGTTATTGACCGGCCGGGTGCTGGGCAGGGTAGCAATCTTGTCGGAAAGATTGGCAAGACTTTCCAGCAGCAGCGGGCTGTCGTTCAGGATTTCGTTGGTGGCCTGACGGGCGCTGAACAGGGCCGGAGATGCCTCGAAGATTTCGCGCACGGATCCGCTGACGAACTCGAACAGCTCTGCGATTTCTTCCAGACTTTCCCGCGCCTCGGGATTGGTGACTTGGGAAATACCCATGGCGATATCGCCGTGGATCATACCCTGGAGTACGCGTCCAAAGAGGTTGGCGTCGAGGTTGAACTGGTCGGCGGCCTTGATAACGCCCTCGCCGCCACGCAGCATCTTGTCGACGTTTCGACCGATTCGCTCCGCCCGCCAGGACTGCATCTGGGCCACGGAAACCTGGTCCGCCGGGGCGTCGTTCTCGAGCAGGATTTCAACGATATTGTTGTGCTCCGCCTGCAGTTCGGGCAGGGATTCATTCAGGGTGGTCGCCACGTCGTGGAGGAAGATAATAGTGTCTTCGTTGCTGGTAATGAGTTCCGAATCCTGCTGAATGCGGCGCCATACCTGTTCATAGGCGGCAAGCTCTTCCGCAAGCGTCTGCCGCGTCTGGCTGTCGCTGGCCCTGAGGCGCGCCCAGGTGGTGTCCATCTCGGTGGTAACACCCCTCAATTCGCTGAAAGCTTCGCTGTTGCCGGCGGTGGCGTCTCGCGCCAGTGTGCCCACCCGGTAGGACAATGCGCGGAGTTCACCGGTCAGTTGCAGGTACTCCTGATCGCGGGCGGCATCCCGGAACAAGATGTAGATGATTACCCCCATCAGGGCTACAAACCCCACGAGCGCAAAAATCAACAGCGCCATTACCGGGTTTGATTTAGGCCTCGTACCGAGGCCACTCGACTTTGTCTTCATACCAACGCTCCCAAGCGAATCATTGCCTGAATGTCTTTATTAAGCGGACAGCTTTCCATTACGTATCCTGTTTCAGCGCGGGTAGCCTCGCGAGACTTCCCGCACTGGTACTTCTCTCTTGCACTCACCCACATGGGCTATACCAGAGCGGCATTCGCAAAACGCGGCTCCTCGATCAGAGCAGCGACGTTGAATACGAACCAATTCCCTCCAGCGGCGTCTCGATAAGAGCCGTGGCTATAGGGCCGCAGCACTTCGGGCAGTTGATCGGTGGCCTCCGAAAAACTATCCGCCGAGAAATGCTGCATACCGAACGCCCGGTCCACCAGCAGGCCGCTGTAGAGGTTGTCCGTCTCGACAACCAGGACACGGTGCTGCTTGCGCAGTCCGGCCAGCTTTCCGCCGTAAAACATGGCGAGATCGAACAGTGGCAGGAGTTTGCCCCTGACGTTGGACAGGCCGACAACCCAGGGATGAACACCGGGCAAACGTGTGGATGGCGGCACTTCCAGCAGTTCCGCCACCTGGCCAATAGGCGTCACGAATTGAAAGCCGAGAAATGAAAAACCCACGCCGCTCCAGCGCTGCACCACTTCCACCTGGGCGGGAAGCCCCCGTGCGAATTGGCGACTGGTTGCGGCAAGGGTTTCAAGAACCTGAAAAGCGGTTTGTTCAGTCATTGGTCTCCGACACCAGTCATCACCTTAGCTGGTAACACTCGTGATCACGTCAATCAGTTCTTTCTCGACTATGGGTTTGGTCAAATAGGCCTTGGCACCCTGGCGCATTCCCCACACCCGGTCAGTCTCCTGGTCCTTGGTGGTCACAATAATCACGGGGATATGGCTGGTTTCAGGGGCTTTGCTCAATTGACGCGTTGCCTGGAAGCCATTAAGGCCCGGCATGACGATGTCCATCAGAACCACATCCGGCTGCTCGCGCTTGGCAGTAGCAACACCCTCTTCGCCATTACTCGCAGCAACTGCGACATGGCCATGCTTTTCCAGCAAGCTGGTCAACTTATAAGTTTCGGTTGGCGAGTCGTCAACGATAAGTACTTTTGCCATGGAACCCCCAATGTTAAGTCCGGATTACTGTTAAAACTGCGTCCTGCCCAACATCCCTTTAGCCTGCATGGGCAACCTTGACATGCGCCTCAATGGCACCTATCAACTCACCCTTACTGAACGGTTTGGTCAGATACTGGTCCGATCCGACAATTCGTCCCTTTGCTTTATCGAACAGACCGTCTTTACTGGACAGCATGATTACTGGCGTGGATTTGAATTCACTGTTGTTCTTAATTAAAGCACAGGTTTGGTAGCCGTCTAGACGCGGCATCATAATATCCACAAAAATTATGTCTGGACGGGTATCGGCTATCTTTGCGAGAGCGTCAAAACCATCGGTAGCAGTGACCACGGTGCAGCCGACCTTCTTCAACAAGGTCTCCGCCGTACGGCGGATGGTCTTACTATCATCAATCACCATAACCTTCAGGTGTTCTAGATTTGCGTCCATAAAATGACCCTAAATCATATTCTATGAATAAACTTCATCACATTCACTGAAATACGCATGCCTGCTGGAATGGAGCTAACTTTTAACACAGTCGGGCAGTGTAATCCATAACTGCTTGAAAAAAAAAGGATTCGCCAGGGCGCGTGGTGTCTGGGATGCAGCCGTCAAACCTTGCTTTCATATAGATGAAACCTTACTGTTAAGCATCGTATATTATGTGATAGATCGCCACCAAGCGCCGTAAATTTACCCACCGGAAGTATTTCCCCATGACCCGAATCGGTGTAGTCATGGATCCCATTGGATCCATCAAATTCGCAAAAGATACAACCCTTGCCCTGCTATTGGCCGCGCAACAGCGGGGTTGGCAGCTCTTTTACATGGAGATGCAGGACCTCTATCTCGCCCAGGGCGAGGCCCGGGCGCACTGCCAGCCATTGACGGTATTCAACAACGACAGCCGCTGGTTCGAGCTTGGCGGCGGCGAGGACCGGGCCCTCGGCGAGCTGGATGCCATATTAATGCGCAAGGATCCGCCCTTCGACAACCAGTTTCTCTATGCCACCTATGTTCTGGAAGCCGCCGAGGCCGCCGGCACCCTGGTCGTCAACAAACCCCGGAGCCTGCGGGATTGCAACGAGAAAATTTTCGCAACCCGCTTTCCCCAATGCTGCCCACCGCTACTGGTGAGCAGCGATGCGGGGCGATTGCGCCGCTTTCACGCCGAACATGGCGACGTTATTTTCAAGCCGCTGGACGGCATGGGCGGCAGCGGAATATTCCGTTGCGGCGTCGACGATCCCAATGTCAGCGTCATCCTTGAAACCCTGACCCATCACGGTACTCGCTACATCATGGGGCAACGCTATATCCCCGAGATCACCACCGGAGATAAACGCATACTGGTGGTCGACGGCGAAGCCGTGCCTTACTGCCTGGCACGTATCCCCGCCGAGGGCGAGACCCGCGGCAACCTGGCGGCGGGTGGCCAGGGGCGTGCGCAGCCGCTCAGCGACCGGGATCGGTGGATCGTGGAACAGATAGCGCCTACCTTGAAAGAAAAGGGCCTGCTCTTTGTCGGGCTCGACGTGATTGGCGACTACCTCACCGAAATCAACGTCACCAGCCCCACCTGCGTGCGCGAGATCGATAAGGCCTATCAGACTGATATCGGCGGTCTGCTGATGCGGGCCATAGCGGAGCGCCTGGCGGATAAATAGGTGATAATGGTGCGGTTTGCGCTATTGGCATCTATAAGTAGTGTACGGTTCACGGGCATCCCGAACATTGATTACGGAATTCATTCAGTTTGACGGCAGATATTGAACAGGTCAGCACCGGCGACCGCCTGAGTTTTACGCTCTTTATGGCGGCAGCGGTGCATGCCATGCTGATCTTCGGAGTCAGCTTCAAGCTGAACAGTGGCGAAAAAATTGCACCCACACTGAATATCACCCTGGCCACTCACCAGAGCAAGGTGTCGCCGGAGAAGGCGGATTTTCTTGCCCAGTTCGACCAGGAAGCCAGCGGCACAGCACAAGAACTCCATGAGTTGACGACCCGTCAGAAGTCGATGATTGCCGATGCCAATATCCAGGAAGTGACCCCCATCCCCCAGCGCAAGGCCATGGTGGCCAGCGACCAGGCGGCCCGCCTCCTGTCCACCGAAGCCGACGCGGAGCGACAGACCGAGCAGGTGATTACCCGGGATGAAATGGAGTCCCAGCGGGAACAGCCGGGAGATGAGGAGGATACCCCCCTTCTAAACCCCGAAATTGCCAGCCTCCAGGCCAAGTTGGACCGAATCCGGCAAAATCTGGCAAAGCAGCCGCGGGTTCGGCGACTGACGTCCGTGGCCACCAAAGCCTCAGCGGATGCGGCCTATCTGAACAGCTGGACGCAAAAAATCGAGCAGGTGGGCAACAAGAACTTTCCTCAGGAAGCCCTGCGGCAGGGGCTGTTCGGCAACCTGCGCATGTCGGTAAGCCTCTACCCCAACGGCACCGTCGCCGGGGTGAAGATCTTACAGTCCTCGGGCCACCATATACTGGATGATGCCGCCGTGCGCATTGTCAAACTGGCTTCGCCCTTTCCGCCCTTCCCCCCGGAAATCCGCAAAAACACCGACCGTCTTGACATCATCCGCACCTGGCGCTTTGAAATTCAGGGACTGAAGACCTCGGCTGGCAGCTAGGGAACCTCTGATCAAGCTGGCAATCAGGTACTTGTTTTCCAGCGATAAGACCGCATACTGGCTTCTATGAACCAGACACCAAACATTCATGACCACTACAGCTTGCGCGACCATTTCCTCATCGCCCTGCCCGGCATGATGGATCCCACCTTTGCGCATTCGGTGACCTATATTTGCGACCACAGCCCTCAGGGGGCCATGGGCGTGGTCATCAACCGACCGCTGGATTTCAATCTCGACCGTGTTTTCGAGCAGTTGTCACTGCAAAACCCTCAGGCCCAGGCCGCGACAGCTGTCCTGCTCGGCGGTCCGGTGCATCGCGAACGCGGTTTCGTGCTGCACACCCGAGGTGACGACCAGTGGCAATCGACTTTGGAGGTCTCCGACGACATCAGCCTGACCGCCTCCCGGGACATTCTCGAAGCCATGGCCGCCGGTACCGGCCCAGCGCAGGCCCAGTTCATTCTCGGCTATGCGGGCTGGGAGGCAGGCCAACTGGAGGCCGAACTCAGTGAAAACGGCTGGCTTACAGTCCCCGCGGATAGTGGAATCATCTTCAACACTCCCATCGAGCAGCGCTGGAGCGCGGCGGCCCAACAGCTGGGTGTGGACGTCAGCTTGATTCCGACCACGGCTGGCCATGCGTAACCGCCAGTGACAGTCTCCACAGCTGACAGTGACCGGGTGCAAAAGGTAATTGCCTTTGACTATGGCACCCGCAGCATAGGTGTGGCCAGCGGACAAGCAATTACCGGGACCGCCAGCGAACTTCCACCGCTCAAGGCCGACAATGGCGTGCCCAAGTGGCCTGAATTGCAGGCACTGCTGGAGGCCTGGCAGCCAGACCTGGTACTGGTGGGTCTGCCATTGAATATGGATGGCAGCGACTCGGAACTGGCACAACGGGCGCGCAAATTTGCCAACCGCATCCACGGCCGCTTCGGCGTTCCCGTGGCGCTCTACGACGAACGTCTGTCCACCCGGGAAGCCAAACAGGAAGCCCGCGAACGCGGCCACCGGGGGTCTTACAGGGATAATCCCGTCGATTCCATAGCGGCGCGTCTTATTCTGGAGAGTTGGTGGCGGGAGAGGGGGGATTGAAAAGATAGGGAAAAGGGAAAAGGGAAAAGATTCGTGCCGCCGCAAGTGTAGCGCACCAAATATATACCGAAGCCCCTCACTGATCGCATTAACGGACTATTCGAGGCCCCATATTCTTTTCCCTTTTCCCTTTTCCCTATCTTTTTCTAAAACTTCTTCCTATCTGTTTCACCATCCTGAATCGACAGACCCGCCGAGGCGTTGGACAAATATTCGGCGTCTGTCTCCGATGCCAGTTTGATCATCAGGCGCAGGTCATTGGCCGAATCCGCGTGGGCCAGGGCATCCTCGTAGGTAATTTCGCCGGCATCGTAGAGTTCGTAGAGCGCCTGATCGAAAGTCTGCATGCCCAGCTCGGTGGATTTCTTCATCAGGGGCTTGAGTTCCTGCACCTGCCCCTTGCGGATCAGGTCCTGGGCCAGGGGCGTGTTGATCAGCACTTCCAGGCAGGCGCGCCGACCTTTGCCGTCGGGCGTGGAAATCAGCTGCTGTGCCACAATGGCCTTCAGGTTCAGGGACAGGTCCATCCACAGCTGGGTATGTCGGTCCGCCGGGAAGAAGTGAATGATACGGTCCAGGGCCTGGTTGGCGTTGTTGGCGTGCAGGGTACACAGACACAGGTGGCCGGTTTCCGCAAAAGCGATGGCGTGGTCCATGGTTTCACGGGTGCGCACCTCGCCGATCATGATAACGTCGGGGGCCTGCCGCAGGGTATTCTTGAGTGCTGTCTCGAAGGACTCCGTGTCTATGCCAACTTCGCGCTGGGTCACCACGCAGCCCTGGTGCTGATGGATAAATTCGATGGGGTCCTCGATGGAGATGATATGGCCCTTGGAATTGCGATTGCGGTGGCCGATCATGCTCGCCAGGGAAGTGGATTTACCGGCACCGGTCGCCCCCACGAATATCACCAGACCGCGCTTGGTCATGGCCAATTCCTTGATGATTTCGGGCAAGCCCAACTCATCTATCTGCGGAATCTTGGTTTCAATACGTCGCAGAACCATGCCCGCCAGGTTGCGCTGGTAGAAGGCGCTGGCCCGGAAACGGCCGATGCCGCGAGCGCTGATGGCAAAATTGAGTTCCTTGGTCTCCGCGAATTCCTTGCGCTGTTTCTCGTTCATGGTGCCCAGGATGATTTCGCGGGCTTTTTCCGGGGACAGGGGCGTACTGGTGACCGGCACTATGCGGCCGTTCAGCTTGATGGAAGGCGGCACACCGGCGGTAAGGAATAGGTCAGAGGCGTTTTTTTCGGCCATCAGGGCCAATAAACGGTCTATTTCCATCAAAAAGCTCCTAGCTTGAATCTTGTGTCGCGGACTCTTGTATCACAGTAAGGACGAGACTGTCGGGCATCTTTGGCGACGAGCCGTGCTTGAACCCGCAGACCCCAAGGCTGCAAGCCCGACCCGAATGGCGCCTTCGAACAACTGAGGTGCGCTTATAGTGATTCACCGGGACGGGAATTGCCACGTAATTTTGCCGGCTAAATTCTGCCGCTAAAAGTTTTCCGGCATCTTGGCTTTGCCGCGAGCGGCCTCGGGAGTGACCAGACGACGCTGTACCAGGTCCGCCAGACACTGATCCATGGTCTGCATACCCAGTGACGCACCCGTCTGAATGGCCGAATACATCTGTGCGACCTTGGCTTCCCGGATCAGGTTTCGAATTGCAGGCGTTCCCCGCATGATCTCGTGAGCCGCCACGCGTCCGCCACCGACCTTTTTCAGCAGCGTCTGGGATATCACCGCCTGCAGGGACTCGGACAGCATGGATCGCACCATGGCCTTTTCATCGGCGGGGAACACATCCACCACCCGGTCGATGGTCTTGGCCGCCGACGTGGTGTGCAGAGTACCAAACACCAAGTGACCCGTCTCGGCGGCGGTCAATGCCAAACGGATGGTTTCCAGGTCACGCAATTCACCCACCAGAATGATATCCGGGTCTTCCCGCAGGGCTGATCGCAGTGCCTCGGCAAAGCCATGGGTATCGCGGTGCACCTCGCGCTGGTTAACCAGGCACTTCTTGCTTTCGTGTACGAATTCGATCGGATCCTCAATGGTCAGAATATGTTCATATTTGTTGTCATTGATGTAATCGACCATGGCCGCCAGTGTCGTGGACTTACCGGAACCGGTTGGCCCCGTAACCACCACCAGACCACGCGGCACCACCGAGATATCGCGAAACACCTGGCCCATGCCCAGGGCTTCCATGCTCAGCACTTTTGACGGAATGGTCCGGAACACGGCGCCCGCGCCGCGATTCTGATTGAAGGCGTTGACCCGAAAGCGTGCTACGCCGGGGACTTCGAAAGAGAAGTCCGTCTCCAGAAATTCCTCATAGTCCTTGCGCTGCTTATCATTCATAATCTCGTAAATCAGACCGTGAACCTGCTTGTGGTCCATGGGCGGCAGATTGATTCGACGCACGTCGCCATCCACGCGTATCATCGGCGGCAGCCCCGCCGACAGGTGCAAATCGGACGCGCCTTGCTTCGCGGAAAAAGCCAGCAGCTCAGTAATATCCATAGAGAAAAATCCGGGTAACTGTCATTTTTGGGCTCCGGAAGCTGTTTTCCGGAGGATTAACTCAGTGTACTGTATGAAACTAAATGCCATTATCAGAGCCTGTCAAATCGTTCGCAGCAAGGCGCGGTTCGC